>NZ_JBSHNQ010000085.1:0-184765 GCF_053604665.1 Lacinutrix chionoecetis | reverse complement strand
TTTATAAAAGATAACACTCCCGTTTTTAGTCATATTACTGGATATCATCCACTCTAAAAAGTCTGTTTTGTTAGTAGATTCTATAAGTATGGTTATTTGTCCTCCACGAGGCTTTTGCGATGGTCGTCCTGAATTGTCTGCGCCTTGTTGAAAACCAAAGGAACATTCTAACACATTCATTTCATCGTCTTCTATATTAAGTTTTGCCAAAAACGACATAATTGCTGGAATTTAAATTAATAAAAGATAAAACAAAGGGAGTTGCATGAGCACTCCCTTTGTTAAAATGTATACTATTTAATGAGAGTTATTATACCCAGTCATTAACGTGTTCACCGTTACCAATACTAATTCCTTTTGCAGAAATCACAAAAGATTCTGCCATAGGGTTGTCTCCAGTTGCGTCAAAGTTTTCACGGTACTTAACCATGTAACCCTCAGTAAATTTTAACTCTTTAGAAGTTGAGTCGCTATCTCTTTTTAAGAAAACGATAGAGCCATCTCTACGCTCGAAGTTGTTAAACATCCAGTCAGACAAGCTTGTGTCTGCTGTAGACTCAACAGTTAGTCTAATTTTACCACCTCTTGTAATAGAAGATGGTCTTCCTGTTGCATCTGTTTCTTGGTGTAATTCGTAAGAGGTTCCTAATACATTGTACTCTTTCCCACCTACTTTAAGTTTTGCTTTAAAAGCCATAATAATAAATATTTAATTAATAAAAAAAGTTTAAAAGCCATTAACGGCATAACCTAAAGTTATTGGTATAACCAAACGATTACAAATATATAGGATGAAATACGAGTTTATTAGACAAATGGAGGTTTTAGATTTTTAATCTGTTGTAGCTCTTTGGCATACAATTACATGGTCTTCCCTAATATCGTTGCCTGCAACTGTTTTGGCAAAATTAATGTGTCGCAGTGAACGAATCCAATTAGGTTTCCTGTAAAAAATCCATCCATGAGGCTCGCTTGTTTTAAAGTCTAAATAATCGATTGTACTTTCAGGATGTCTTTCGTTATAGTCATTAATAAAAAAGTAAAAAAGCTTACCAAACTCCATATTTTCAGGAGCTTTTACTCTAAAATTGGTAATATCTGGCAGGTCTTCTTTTTTCTGAAATTCGAAGCTTATAACCAAAGGGTTTTCAAGTTCTTTTTTAGTTGGTTCTTTAACATCTACTTCTAAAGGATAAAACCATTTTTTGTAAACAGGAACAGGAATTAACAATGAAAATTCATATAATTTATAAGTTAAAAAAGGAACTATAAAAAATACGGCAGAAGACATAAATGTATAATTAATAGATTCTCTAAATCTGGTTACAACATTTAAAAATGCAAACAGTCCAATTAAGGTTATGGCAATAGTAAATAGAAACTCTGAGAAAAAATCTGATTTACTTTCAGATAATGAATCGAAATATTTTCTCATGATAAAGAGGTGCAATATCCCTAAAAGAAGAAAGACAATTTGCATGCCTATAAAACTGTTTAAAGCCGTATCGTTTAAAAACTTACTCGAACTTATAAAACCTACTAAGGCAAAGGTTATTAAAATAAAAATAGCATAAAAAATCGCTTGTTTTTTTTGCTTGCTAAATACTTTTCTCACTTTCGTGAAAAGCATCATAATAACAGAACCTACTATTAGCATTAAAATGCTAATTTTAAAAGCATTACCATTTAATAAACTTGAAAATGAACCCATTAATCTTGCCTTTATATTTTTGTTGATATTCCAATTGTAGAGTTATCTTTTGGATTTAGCGAGAACCCATAACTACTTTGTACTTCATATTTTGTTTTTACATCTAATTCCAGTGGAATAAAATAACTGTAAAAAACACTTAAAAATTTATTAATACCTTGATTAGAGAGGTAACTGGATATTTCTTCATTATTTTTTAACCATATGGTAACTTCCAAATAAGGATGAAAAATAGTTTGTTCTTTATTATCCAATACGGCGTCGACTCCTAATCTACTTATATCTTTTTGTCTGTTTTTTTTATGCTCACTTTCAGCGTCATATTTCTTTTTAAAGGTAACATTATTTTTTAAAATTTTTTCTAAACTTAAACGTGTAAGTTCCAAATTCCCTGCAATTTTAAAATTATAAGGCAAAAGTTTAATGAGTTTAAGAAGGTATGCGCGAGGCATATCTTGACTTAGTTTCCAAAATTCTATCAAGTAATCGTCCTTTAAGCTATAAAAGTTATTAAGTAATAATCTTTCATTTTTTTCAATTTCTAATCGCTGATGAAAAAATTCATTCTCAATTGGAGAAAACAGCGATCTTGCCGCAGCTTCTTCCTGTTTAGATTTTACTCTGTTTGCCGAAAAAGAACTGGTTCTTGATGTGTTTTTTTGAGTATGAAAAAGCCCCTCAGGAAGATAATCATAAATCCCGTTTCTGGAAACATCTATGCTTAGTAATTCATCCTCAATTTTGGAGGATTCTATAGTTAATAAGTCTCTTCTATAGGGTCTCTTAAAAGTACTTTTATGGTTAATAATAACTTGTTCTGATTTTAAACCTGTATGTTCTTGAACTTCTGTAAGTATTACCTCTGTCTTTAGGTTTTGATAGACGGTAATGAGTTCTTTGAATATATGTTTAATTTCAGTGGTGTTCATTAATTGTTCTTTAATTACCTATAATTTGCCTTCCTGCGGCAACGAACTTTGTAGACCAGTAATTGTCATTTAAGTTGCTTATTTGCACACCTCCTTTTCCGTTTTTATCTAAATTACTTGTAGAGTGAACAAACATGTTGTTGTGTAAATATACTCCAACATGATTAATTTTATCGTTATCTGAACCTACACCTGTAAAGAAAACCAAGTCTCCCTCGAACATGAGTGCTCTATTATCGAATTCATCATTAAATTCTGAATAAAACTGAGCTTCTGCAGTGCGTTCTATTCTAATATTATAAATTGAAGTTTGTATGAGTTGTGTGAAAGATGAACAATCAATTCCTTTTTTTGTTACACCTCCTAATTTATATGGAACATCGTCCCACTCATCGATTAATTCGTAAAGCTCAACATTGGTTAAATCGGCAGGATCAACGCCAAGAATTTTACCGTATTTTTTTTGTACTTCAGTAATAGAAACAACTGAGTTATTCTCTGCAGGGATCGTTCTTACTGCGCCAGTATTATTATCTTCATACTTAACAGCAACATCATCTTCGTCTATTCTTCCCTTTCTTTTCTTTTTTTCAAGTCGCTTTAATTCTTTTGCATAATCTTTATCTTTTCGGCGTTTTTCTTTTTCAATCTCGGCTATTCTCTCAGCCTCTTCTTTCTCCTTGCGTCTTTGTTCTTTCTTTGCCTTTTTTGATGCAGATTTCCGTCTATATATTTCCTTTTTGTTAGGTGTTAGTTTAATGTCTTCTACCTCAATTCTTTTGTTTGGAAGAACGTCTATTAAAAAGATTTTAGTATCAAAATCTGCTTTTTCTACAATAACACCATACTGTCCATCTGGAAGTTTTTGCTTAAAAATAAATTTTCCGTTAGCATCTGTTCCTTCAGTAAATTTTGTACCATCAATTGTAACAATTGCACCTTCCACAGGAGTTGATAATTGTTCGTCAAGAACGACGCCTTCTAAATAATAAGTTTGCGCATAACTAAATAAGCAAAATAGAAATAAAGTAGGTATGAAGATGAGTTTTTTCATTGTAAATAAGGGATTTATTGTATTATTTGAATGTGAATTTTATGAAATATTAAAATTAAAAAAAATATTTCAATGAGGTTATTATATATCGATGAACTACAACAAAACAAGTATAAAACGAACATTTTTTTAAACTATATAATTTATATTTGAGTCGTGCTTTTATAAATCCTCTTTAAGTGCGTTAAAACAATAACAAACGTTTAATGAATAATAATTATTACAAACTACCAATTAATGCGCAGGCACTAATAAAAAGCAAGACTCATGGTACTTGTGATATATCAAACTCTATTGCAAATAACATTCATTTAATAGCCACTTCTTATTTTGGAGAATGTTCGTTTGATGACACCTATGGTTGTTCTATTTGGAATATTGATTTTGATAATTTAAAGAGTACCAATAAATTAAAATCAATAATTGAAGAGTCTTTATTCGAATCTCTTAAAAGACACGAAAAACGGTTGAGTAAAATAGCAATTACCGTTAAAATAAGGCAGGAAGAAATTAACCCGAACGGACAAAATAACAGGATAAAAAAGCGTGTGGATATTGTTGTTAAAGGAAAAATTAAAAAGATTGACGAAAATTTTTCTTACATAGAATACTTTTTTATAGGCCCATTATCTTACTAAATTCAATGAAGAATACAAAAGAACAAATAAAAAACAGAATGCTTAAAAAAGCAGCTACGCTTTGGGGTGTACCTGCTAATGAAATAGAAATGTCTTTTGATCCTTTGGTGGCTTTACTAATTAGCGCTTGTGCCTCTGAAATCGAAAAAATAAGTGGTGAAATTAATGAGTCTCAGACAAGAATTACCGAAAAGATAATACAGTTAATGACACCTGAAACCATCTATGGACCAAAGCCAGCACATGGTGTCATGAGCTCTTTTCCCATAGATGACAGAGTAGAAGTCAAGCCCGAAACACTTTTTTATTATAAGAAAAAGATAACTACAAAAAAAACCACGCAAAATTTTAAAAACCTCTATTTTACGCCTGTTGCAGCTACTAACTTAATTAAAGCTACGGTAAATTATATTGCCGTTGGAGATACTATTAAAACAGTAAAGGGAAAAAATGATTATGTAGAGGTATTAAAAACTTCTTCTGGCACCAAGTTACCACAATCAACAATTTATTTAGGTATAGAGAGTGACAATAAGTCGTTAGATTTAAGTGATATAGCCTTTTATTTCGAACTTTTAGACATAGATGATAAAGCACTTTTTTATCATCATTTAAAATTCTCTGAATGGTACATTGCAGACCAGAAATTAACTGTTCAATCTGGTTTTATTAATAATGAACAAAGTGCTAAATTAGATTTAGATGCCATTTTTGAAGATGTACCAAGCAAAACAAATAATATAGTACAACAGACTTGTAATTTTTACAACAAACATTTTATTAAAGTGGTAGATGCTAAAGGGAGTGCCACATTTAAAGCTTCTAAATTCGAAGAATTAGAAAATATTATATTAGATAATAAAGTAAAAATCGACTCGAATATTAGATGGATTAAAATTGTGTTTCCAAGGGTTATTGCAAATAGTACGCTGTCTAATGTATTTGGTACGTTAAATGCTTTTCCTATTTTAAATAGAGAACTTAATAGTTTTTCTTACATGTTAAAGGAATTTATAAGTATTATTCCTGTAAAAACAGACGACTTATTTTTAGATATTAATACCTTAACAAATACTAATGGTTTTTTATATAAGCCACAAAGTAAGGACAATACTATTCAAGATAAGGGGACCTATACTATTAGAACTGAAAATGTAGGAAAATTAGATTATAGAAAAGCCAAGGAATATGTAGTTTACTTATTAGAATTGTTAAAAGATGAAAGTGCTTCGTTTTCAATGTTTAATAACGACTTTCTTCAATCTAACTTAAAGGAACTAAATCAGTTAATTGCAAGGTTAGAAAAAAAAGTGTCCGAAATTACTAAGGAAGTATCTGAAACCACCTATTTAAATTTAAAACCTTTTAAAGTTAAAGAAACATTACTTGTAGAATACTGGACAACTAACGGTAAGTTGGCAAACAATTTAAAGACAGGCAACGCTCTTGAAATATACAAGGGCATTGGTATAAAACAAAAAAGCAGTATCTTACTAACGCCAACGCATGGTGGTAAAGATCACTTGTCTATGGAAGAACGCTTAAATGCTTATAGACGCTCGTTATTATCAAGAAATAGAATTGTAACAAAAGAAGATATAAAAGCTTTATGCTATGAAATTTATAACAATAAAATTACAGCCATAGATATAAGAAAAAACTATATAAAAGACATTGCCATAAATAAGGGATTAATACAATGTATAGAAATTGTAATCACTCCCAATACTGCCATAAAAACAGATGAACAGGAATGGGATGCCCTAAATAGTAATTTATTATTATTTTTGGAAAATCATTCGGTAAGTGTATTTCCATATAAAATAAGAATTTTATAACTTTATAATTATGTCAGAGAAAAATATCACACATTATCATATGGATAAGACGGTTAAGTACTTATTTATATTTGCGTTTTTAACATCTGCAACTGTTTTAGGATACCATTTTAATAACAGATCCAGTTGTAATGAAGTCGTGTTTAAAACTGATGCCGAAAACTATGCCGTAGGTGAAGCGATCGTATTTAACGATTTAACTTTAGAAGCGGAGAAATGGCAGTGGACTTTTGGAGACAACACGTCCTCGTTTCAAAAAAATCCAGCTCACTATTTCGAGAAGCCTGGTAATTATGATGTAGAGCTTATTGTAAACGGTAATTGCGTAGGGATACAAACGGTTGAAATTAAAGAAGCGATTAAAGTTGTAGACTCTACTAAATTTCCAGTTTTCGATATTCCTAATTCTATAAGAGTAGGAGAGAAATTAATTTTAAAGGACAAAACAAATAACGCGAGCAGTTGGGAATGGCGCTTTGGAGAAACAGCAAGAGTAGATAATGAAAATAGGACAGCCACCTACGTCTATAAAGAATCTGGATTGTACACCGTAAAATTGGTTGTAAATAATGATTTAGATTATATAACGAAAAAGAAAATTAGAGTCTTAGAACCGTTGGAAGAAAAATCTGTAATGGATAATCGAAACCGAAGAACCAAATTTGTTAAAGATTGGAATATTAAAGATAATCCAATAGATTATAATGAAGATGGAGAAGTGGTAACAGACAATAAACCTACAACAGCACCAAACATTACCGAGCAAAACTTTAGCCGTATGTTATTACAAGTTGCAGATGGTAATAAAACAGCATTAGATTTTAAAATTTATTTTTGTGGAGACACTAATAAATCTGTCGTTGTAAATAAGAAAACAATGTCGTTTACGGTACTTTGTCAAAAAATAGCAAATAAGAATATAAAAATAAAGTCGTTAGAATTAGATAAGGAAAAAGGTACTAATTGTATCCAGAACATTTCATTAATCTACAAGAGGACATTACTTTAATTTTTTCATATTAACAAAATCATTAAAAATGAAAGCAGGAAACGCACATCACAGAGTGAATTGGGTTGATGGAATGAAGATTAATAAAAATCATTTTATTGGTATGGAAAACGCTGTAATAAGCGCATTACATAGTAGTAACTCCAACAATGTAACACCAGTAAGTTTTGGCTTGTTACCCTCTTTACCAGGCGCTTTAAACTCTATAGATATGTCTATCTCAATAGATGGGCAATCTACAATACATGTAGCATTAAACACGTGCAGAGCGATAACCTTAGGAGGTTATGAAATTAATATAAATGAAGACACCCGAGGACTATTAGAACAATCAGGACACATTTTAAAGCATCAGTACGATTTAGATATAAATGACGAAGAATGGTTTATTGTACTTTATGTAAACCCATTTAACAAAATACCAGTAGGAGACGCAGACCCAACTGAAGATCCACCAAGACACCCTTACGTGCTTTCAGAATATAAAATAGATGTAATACCAAAATCTGAAGCTTCTAAGCAAGAAATGGGATTGTACCATATAACTATAGGTAAAGTCGCTTTGGTTGGAGAAGAACCAGTTTTAGTAGAGGACTTTATTCCACCTTGTCGCTCCATACAAAGTCATCCAGATTTAAAATTTACGTATGCAGAATTAGGTTCGTTTTTAAACCAGATGGAGAATTATTCCATGCATATTATTCAAAAAATATATCAGAAAAAGCAAACCAATGATCTGGCTCATATGGTATTGTATCTGTCTCAAAAAACAGGCGAATACTTAAATGCTGTTATTCCGGAATTTAGACTTAAAGATAAATACGACGCTCCTGTTGTTATGCTCACCAAATTAGTAAGTTTGGCAAGAGTTATTAAAAGTGCATTAGATGTTTACATAGGTACAGGTAAGGAAGAGTTGCTTAATTATTTAACAGATTGGTGTGACTTAAATCAAGGTGCGTTTGAGAATGTATTAATCGATATGATTGAAATGGAATATGTACATACAAACATTAATGATTCTTTATATAAAACATCTGCGTTTACACGATTAATGTTGTCGTTATACAAAAAATTAAATGAGTTGGATTACATTGGAAAAAAATCGGATTCTAATATCTTTGTAAAAGAAGAAATAGTAGATAATATAGAGGTTAAAAACAGAAGAAGCTTTTTATTAGATTAAAATCAACATAAATTACCGTACTTAAATGAAACCCAAAAACAGTAAAGAAAGAAGAAATAGCTTCTTAAAATTTTTATTAATTTTTATATTAACAGTAGGTACCATAGTTACTGCAGTGTTTTTTAATTTTCAAATTTCAAAAAAGGAAAATGAAGCATTAAAAGAGCAAGCTCTACGAGTTAGACAGGAAATGCAGTTTCAGGGAGAATTTGCCACCAAAATGAAAGAAGTTTCAGTAATTATCGATTCCTTAACAGCGCCTGGTGCTACCGTTGCTTTTGATAATGCAGAAATAGGAAAGAAACTGTCCGATCTTCAAAACTCAATTCCAAGAAAAGACTCTACTTACAATTACGATTTGTACGATAATATTATTAAAAGTTTTGTTAAGCTTCATAAAGCTCAAAAACGCTTAATAGATGTTAGAGATACCGAAGAAAAAATAAATGAGTTTGAGTTGGAGCTTGAAAAATGTGATGAAGACGTAAGAACACTACAAAAAGAATTACAATTCGCGTTGAGAAATAATTAGTATAATTATTTTTCAATGCTAAAAGTAAACGTGCTTCCAACACCTTCTTGAGATACTACTGAAATTTCTCCACCCTGAGATTCTACTAATTTTTTAACTGAGGCTAAACCAATACCTGTACCAGTATTCCCATGTTTATCTTTGTTTTCTAATGTAGTAAACAAATTAAAAATAGAATCTAATTTATTTTTAGGAATTCCAGATGCATTATCCTTAACAGCAAATAGATAGTGATTGTCGTTTTCTGTAAACGCAATATTAACTGTCGTTTTATCCTTTCTATTATATTTAACAGCGTTAGTAATTAAATTTACCAATATTTGAAGCACCGCAGATTTATTTATTGTTATATTATTAATATTTTCACTATAAGTGTAATCTATATTATCGTTGGCAATTGCAATGCTTTTTGCTTTTAGCATTAAATCTTTAAAAACAACAGTTTCCTTTTTTAGTTTAAGTAAATCGTCACACTTGTAATAATCTAAAAGCCCATCAATATAGTCTTTTAAAGCTACCGATGAACTTTTTAAATAGGTAAGATAAGTGATAGAGTCTTCTGTAAGCTTACCGTGGTTTTCTTCTTCTAATAATTCTGTTAAGGAAATAATATTGGCTAAAGGCGATTTTAAGTCATGAGAGACAATACCTGCAAATCTGTTTAGCGCTTCGTTTCTTTTTTCCAGCTTATTTGTAATAGCTTCTAATTTTTTGTTGTGCAAGCGCTGCTCTAAAATAAAAACAACTTGTTTGGACATGGCAATTAAAGCCTTCTTTTGAGCTTCGTCTATGGTTCTGGGCTCATGATCGTAAACACATAAAGTTCCTAATTTAAAGCCTTGAGGGTTCACTAATGGGACACCTGCATAAAAAATAGCCTTATGTTCCGACACCAAAGGATTATCGTGAAAGCGTTCGTCTTTTCTGGCATCTTCAACAATCATTATGTCATCTTTAGAATGGATGGCATGTCCGCAAAAAGATATGTTTCTTGGTGATTCTTTATATGGAAATCCACAATTAGATTTAATATAGTTTCTGTCGTTATCTAATAGCGTAATTAATGAAATAGGAGATTTTGCTATATAACACATTAATTCGGTAATGTTATCGTAGCTTTCTTCTGGAAATGTATCTAAAATATCGTAACTTTCTATGGCACGTTGCCTGTCTCTTTCGTTTTCTGGTGTTGGCGCTTCAATCATAAGTAGGAATTAAATTGATTTTTTTTGTCAAGTATATTCGATGTAATGCTAATTTATTAGATTAAATACGTAGTTTAATACTGTAAGGTTTTAAAATTTATTTAAATAATGTATTAATTTTTTCATAAAGTATTGCATTAAAATCATCCACAACAAAATCTGCTAAGCTATAGTCTTGATTTTTAGAATGGTAGCTATTGTATCCAACACAATAAATATTAGCAGCTTTTGCAGCCTTTATTCCATTAGTAGAATCTTCTATAACCATACATTCTGCTCTTGGGAAACCTGATAATTCTGCAGCTTTTCCAAAAATTTCTGGATGTGGTTTAGAAGCTTTTAAATCGGCGCCGCTTATTTTAGCCTTAAAATACTTGTTTAAATTAAAGCGTTCAAATACATTATTAATGGTAAACATAGATGCAGACGAAGCTAAAACCAATGTAATATTGTTTTTATGGTAGTCTTTAATTAATTCTAAAACGCCATCAATTAATTGTAAACTGGGATCGTTATGAAATAAATTTGTAAAATTGTTACGTTTATATTGTACTAATTCTTCAGGATTATTCTCTATCCCAAAGATGTCGCACAATTTTCTACAAATATTAATTGTCGATTGTCCTGTAAACGACTCGTACAATTCATTAGACACCTCAATATTATAATTTTTAAACATATTAAAATATGCTTTTTTATGTAGTGGTTCGGTATCCACTATTACACCATCCATGTCAAATAATACAGCTTTTAGCATGTTTAAGTTTTTCACAAATATAAAGAGATAACAACTTAAGATGTTAATCTTTTTTTAAACATATAGTAATTAATGATTATTACGCTTTACTTTAAGTTCAATTCAAAAAAATAATAATGGTTTATTTAATTCTATTTATCGCTTTAGTAGGCTTTGCTATTTATGCTTTTAGTAAGACCGCACAGAAAAAACAGGAACCTTTTCCAAAGCATTGGCATGCCATTTTAATGGATAAGGTTTTATTTTATGCCAATTTATCTAGACGCAATAAAATGGCATTTCAAAACCGAATGATGCGGTTTTTAACCGAGGTTACGCTTGATAGCGTAGATATTGAAATAGAAGAGTTAGACCGCATTTTAATTGCTGCCAGTGCAGTAATACCTGTTTTTGGTTTTAAAGAGTGGTCTTATAACAATTTAAGCGGTATCATTTTATATCCCGATACATTTAATGACGATTTACAATTTACGGATGACAATAAATCCAGAAGAATATTGGGAATGGTTGGCAATGGCCAATACGAAAAACAAATGATTATCTCCCGAAAAGCACTACGTCAAGCCTTTTTAAACGACACAGATAAAAACAACACACCAGTACACGAATTTGTACATTTATTAGATAAAATGGACGGACAAACCGACGGCATTCCCGAGCAACTATTGGGTAAAGATTATATTAAACCCTGGTTAGAATTAATGCATAAGGAAATGGAGGCTATTAACAATGACGTATCGGATATTAGAAAGTATGGAGGCACATCTCAAGCCGAGTTTTTTGCCGTGGCTTCCGAATATTTTTTCGAGCGTCCTAAGCTTTTTAAAAAAAAGCATCCCGAACTTTACACTATGCTATCGCGATGTTTTCAACAACCAAAAACTATGGAGTAAATTAGGCAGGAATGGTAAAATAAAAAGTAGTGCCTTTTCCTTCAACCGATTCTAACCAAATACGGCCACCATGAGCCTCTACAATTTTTTTGCAGTGAGCTAAACCAATTCCTGTACCTTCATATTCTTCTCTGGAGTGCAGTCTCTGGAAAATGGAAAAAATACGCTCTTTATGTTTTTCTGGAATACCAATGCCATTATCTTTAATTGAGAATTGCCAGTACTCGCCCAAATTTTTATCTGTTGTTTCATTACAATCTATCGTTATAACAGGTTTAGTTTCTTTTTTTGTGAATTTTATACCGTTGCTAATAAGGTTTTGGAACAATAACCTTAGTTCTAAAGCTGCACCGCTAACTACAGGTAGAGAATTAACAATAATTTTAGTATTGGTTCTATCTATAACGTGTTTTAAATCGTGTTGTAAGGTATCTATAATTGTATTGCAGTTTACCGCTTCAATATTTTTACTTTTCCCTAGTCGCGAATATTGAAGAATGGCATCTATTAATTTTTGCATTCTATTACTGGACTCCTGAATGTAACTTAAAGTCGTTTTCCCTTCCTCATCAAACGTTTTTTCGTACTCTTCAACAAGTAATTCAATAAGACTTGAGATGGTAATTAATGGCTCTTTTAAATCGTGGCTTGCGATATATGCAAATTGCTCCAATTCATTATTCTTGGCCTCTAAGGTTACCGCCTGAAGTTGCATAGCAGTATTGGTGTTTTTTAAACTTTTACTTAATTTTTTCTTTTGTATATAACTTAAGTATAGGAATAGCGCTCCTAATACAATAAGACTAATTAAACTAATTAATAAAATATTTACCGTTCTTTGGGTTGATAACTGAGATTTTTTTTCGTCGAGGATAGATTGCTTTTTCTCAATTTCTATGTTTTGATTTTTAATGAAGTTTTGCTGTCTTTCAATTTCAACCTTACTTAAAATTATTTTGTTTTCCTGAGATTTTATAAAGTCAATTTGTTGTTGGATGTTTTCTTCTAAGGCGCGTTCAATTCTAACTTTATCCTCAAATTTCTGCTCTTGTATTTTTGTTTTATCCGATAATTTTTTTATCCAATCATCCTTTATTAACACCGAATTTAAAACCGTATCAAGTGTTTTTTTAGTGCTGCTTATTGCTTTTTTTTGAGATGAAATGAGCGTATCTCTATCTTTAATTTTTAATTGCTGCAGGATTTCATTTTCTTTAGATTTGTTCAAAGACGCTTCTGCAGTTTTGTAAAGGTTTTTCCACTTTTCTGAAGAACTTATGGCATATTGCTTTAACGAGTTGGCAACTATGAAATTTTCTTTTTCAATAATTTTAGTGTTAATCTCATATTTAAAAGAGTCGCCAACATTAACGATGTTAATCATCGACGTATTAAAATTATAGTCTTCTGAAACTAACAGAATATTTTTTCCTTCAATTTTATTTAATATATAATCGATGTCGAAATTGTAATTTTTATTAACATAAAGTAAGTGTATATCCCTAATGTCTTTTACAGCATTAAATTGCACTACTGCAACGGGTTTGTTATTAATCTTACGCTTTTGAGATAAAGCTTTAAAATCTATAACTGCACGATCTGGACCTAAAACGCCTATTTTAAATTCGGTAGTATTGTCTTGATTTTGCCAACCAATTTGTTGTGCAAAATTATATACAAAAATAGCACGTTGTAACCGTTTTACTTGTTCGTTACCGCTATTTTGAGAAAAAATAAATAAGCTCCAAAAAAATAACACCAAGCTAATTGTTATCGTTCTGGAGATACCATTAAAGATTAATTTATTGTTGAAATTCATTTATAACTTTAAAAAGGCTCTTAAATAATAATTGGCACCATTAACTCCAAATTGTTGTACACGTCTGCTATATTTAAAATTGCCATCGTTTATATTGGCAGAATGAGTGTGTTTATCTGGATAAACATTAAAAATATTATTTCCGCCAATTGTAAATTCCAAATGCTTATTTAATTTGTAAGATATTGCCAAATCGGTTAGCAATTTAGGAGAAAATTTTTGATCTCTCGTTTCTACGTTGCCTGATAATTCGTTTAGTACCCAATTCTCTGGATTCCCATCCTCTGGATGAATAAACGATACATCTCCAAAAAAGGTGTTTCCCAGATGGAATTTGTAGTCACTAAACTCATAAGACAGTAAATTATTTATTTTATAATTAGGTTGGGCTTCCTCAACTCTTGCAATTTCTTCTCTGTTAAATAACACATTTTCCTGCCCGATTAAAGATTCGGAAACCTTAATATCTCCAACTACTTTTGTATTGTTAATATTAGCTGCAACAGAGGCATTAAATTTACCATTTCCTAATGTGGTTTTATACTGCACAGCAGCATCCATACCAAATGTTTTAGAGTCTATTGCATTTGTAAAAAACTGTGCCGCACCCACGTTAAAAGGTTCCAGAATGCTTTCGTAGCTTTCTGCAAAACGACCAGAAAGCACTATACGATCCTTAATTTTAATATAATAATAGTCTATTGCAAAAGAGAAATTATTTTTTAATTTACCATTTAAACCAATACTAAAATGATTGGATAATTCTGGTTTTAAAGAGCCTATTTTAAATGCTTCATTGGCAATAGCACTTTCATTATTAAAAGTTCCTACTTGTATAATTTCACCATTTATAAATTGAGAACTAATATTTTGAAAATAAACTTGGTGTAGAGATGGCGCTCTAAATCCAGTAGAATAGGCACTTCTAATTCCAATAGCATCGTTTACGCGATATCTTGTAGACAATTTCCAGATTAGTTGCCCACCAAAATCATTGTACGCTTCGTATCGCACAGCTGTTTTAACTAATAGTTTTTCAGATATGTTTGTTTCAATATCCAAATAGCCCGAGCTATTGGTTCTAAAACGGCTTAATTCGTTTTCTGGTTGAAAGCCAGGAAACACTTGTGCGCCAGGAATACGTGGTTGTTCGTCTCCAAATTCATCAATATAAGTGCTTCCTCCGTTTACGTACGAGGCTTCTTCTCCTGCAATAATCTCATAATTTTCTACTCTAAGTTCTGCACCAAATGCCACATTAACACCGCTTAACCAGTTATAACGTCGCGATATATCCAGATTTGTAGTGCTTTGCTGGTACAAAAAGCCACCAGAGTAAAATGTTTTTGGAGAGGCAATTCCTAAGGAAGCGTTATTAGAATTATTAACTGTATAATCCAGTGTGTTTTTACCAATGGAGTAGCTAAAATCTATGTCCCAATTATTTTTAATTCCTTTAATGCCAGCAGTAATAGCATCATCTTGTATATCGGTTAAAATTTGAGGAGAAAAACCATTGGGAAACAACTCTAAAACAACACGATCCTCGTCTTTAGGTAATCTAAAAAAACCTTTTGCTTTTCCTTCTCTGTAATTTCTACCACCATTAAAATAAAAAGAACTGTTTTTAGTAAAAGGAAGTTCGCCATTAAATGAGACTGCTAAATTTTGAGTTTGTGCACTACCAATTTCCATTATTCTTTTATCTGAATAGCCCGTAGTATTATAAAAATTATTTTCATTTATTAAAATAGCATCTTCGTCTGGGTCGTTAGAATATACAGTGCCTGTGTAATTTCCAGCTCTATTGGTTGCTTCTCTGTTTCTATATTCTCCCGTGATATTAATAAAGCCGTTTTCACCTATGTTAAATCCAAAATTGGCGCTAAAATATTTGGTTTCACCATCACCTTCTTTATTTATTCCAACTCTGCCGTGTATATCTATAACCTCTATTTGCTTTTTTAAAATAATATTAACAACACCAGCTATAGCGTCAGATCCGTATTGCGAAGTTGCACCATCTCGTAGTATTTCTATACGTTCAACCGAAGCCACAGGTATAGCGTTAAAATCTGTTCCTACGGTACCTCTGCCCACAGTACCATTCACATTTAATAAAGCGCTGTTATGTCGCCTTTTACCATTAACTAATACTAATAATTGATCCGGACCTAAACCTCTTAAAGTGGCTGGATCTATATGGTCTGTTCCATCAGCTATTGTCTGGTTTGTAGAATTAAACGATGGTACTAAATAATGTAGGATATGACTTAATTCGATTTGTGTAGAGTTGGTAAGTTCTTGCGGTGAAATAATATCTACTGGAGCAGTAGTCTTTAAGGATGATATAGGCTCTGCTCTCGATCCTAAGGAAACAGGCTCATCGATGGAAAAACCAGTTTCAAGAATAAAATCTAAAGAGGCGGTTTCTCCAACTTTAACGCTAACCGTTTTTGAAACAGAATTATACATTACAAAACTTGCCGTTATAATGTATTCGCCTTCTTCTAATTTAAAAGTGTAAATACCATCTACATTAGTAGTCGAAGTAAAATTAGTACCTTCAATTGCGACTTCTGCGCCAGGTAAATTTCCAAACTGGTCTGATACTTTACCAGTTATTGTAGCTCTTTCTTGGGCAAAAGCATTAAAATACAAGAATGAAATAACAAAGAAAGAGAGATAATGTTTTAAGGGAATTGCCATTGTGTTTTAGCTTTTTACAGATGATTAATCTGTTAAAAATTTTAGGGAAAAGTATTTGAAATTAAACTTATTAAAATAAAATAAGTTCGTGTTCTGCTTATTTATGTTTAATGGTGTAGTGACTGTTTAATAAATTGGTTAACAACTCCACAGAAAGCGGTTTATTAATAAAATCATCTATTGCTATAATTGCCTTCGAACGGTCATGATCCTCTGGATTATTTGATGTTGTTAGCATAACCAATTTAATATCTTGTGTAAATGCGCTATCCAATTTATTATATTCAGCAACAAACTCCCAACCATTCATGGCAGGCATATTAATATCTAAAAAAATAAGGTTAGGTTTTATAAGCAAGCCCTTCATGGCCTCCTGTAAATATTCTAAAGCCTTTTTGCCACTGGTAACGGCCACTACATCTTTAAAGTTAAGATGTCTGTTAATAATTTTAGTGTTGTAAAAATTGGTAACTTTATCATCATCAATTAATAGCACACATTGAATGTCGTTCTTCATAATGCCGAAATATAAAAATTCCTTTTTTAACGGTATAAAATACCTCAATATAAATGCAGAAACAAGATGAAGTGCAATTAAAAACGACGTAATACATAATCGATCATATTTTGAACAGTAAATTTGAGATTAACAGTAACCTAATATTGCATATATTATTCAAGCAATCACTGTATAAAGTTGCGCTTTAGTTAATTCTATAATTTTATCTTTGTAAAAATCATAAAAATGGAAGAGGAATTAAAACAGCATTACGGTTATTTATTCGAAGAAGAACTTCTTTGCGAGCTTAATTCTGTAGGTGTTTATAAAGAAATTTCAGAAGGATTTAAGCTAATTGAAATTGGAGATTACATCAAGAATATGCCATTATTAGTAAGTGGTGCAATAAAAATATTAAGAGAAGACGAGGATGGAGATGAACTCATACTATATTTCATCGAGCAAGGAGATACTTGTGCCATGTCGTTATCGTGCTGTTTAGGAAACACTAAAAGTGAAATTAGAGCCATAGCTGAAACCGATACTAAACTTATAATGGTACCTGTAGAAAAAATGGAAATTTGGCTTTCTAAATATAAAAGTTGGCGAAATTTTGTGCTTCAAAGTTACCATAATCGTATGTCGGAGTTGCTTGAAGCAGTAGACACCATTGCTTTTTTAAAAATGGACGAACGCTTATTCAAGTATTTAAAAGACAAAGCGATGGTTAATCGTAATGATATTATATATGTTACGCATCAACAAATTGCTAACGATTTACATACTTCTCGAGTAGTCATTTCCAGACTATTAAAAACATTGGAAATGGATGGAAAGATAGAATTGCATAGAAGTTATATTACAGTTTTGGATTTATAGATCTCTAAGTAACCTTTGTTACCAAAGGAAATAGAATCTTATTTTACTTTTGTAGTATATTTAAATTAAAATATGGATTTTTATACAATACTTGGTTACTTAGGTGCGCTTATTATAGGAGTTGTTTTAGGGCTCATTGGTGGTGGCGGATCAATATTAACAGTGCCAATTCTGGTGTATTTAATGTTTATAAATCCAGTAACTGCAACGGCTTATTCTTTGTTTGTTGTTGGAACTTCTGCTTTAGTTGGTGCTATTAGAAATATTCAAAAAGGTTTAGTTGACTTTAAAACTGCAATAGTCTTTGCTATCCCGGCTTTTATTGCTGTATATACAACTCGAAAATTTATAGTTCCTGCAATACCAGACACGTTGTTTTCTGTTGGTAGTTTTTTAGTAACAAAAAACATAGCAATAATGTTGTTTTTTGCAATTGTCATGCTTGTTGCTTCACTTTCCATGATTAAAAACAATAGAAAAGAATCTGTAGAAGTCACGTCAATAATTTATAATTATCCATTAATAATTATAGAAGGTTTTGTTGTTGGAGTATTAACAGGAATTGTTGGTGCTGGAGGTGGTTTTTTAATTATTCCGGCATTGGTTTTACTAGCAAAACTACCAATGAAAAAAGCAGTAGCAACTTCTTTATTAATTATAGCAATTAAGTCCTTAATTGGATTTATTGGAGACGTTCAAAATTTAGAAATTGATTGGATATTTCTATTAAGCTTTACTGCACTCTCAGTAATTGGTATATTTGTAGGGGTATATTTATCTAATTTTATAACAGGCAAAAAACTTAAAAAAGGTTTTGGTTGGTTTGTTTTAATAATGGGTATTTATATTATTTTCAAAGAGTTAACAAAATGATAAATGTAACTTTTGTTACGCCAAAAAATAATTATTAAAACTATTTTTGAATAGTCAATTGCGATACAATTAATAGAAAAGAGCTTAAAGGCTTACATTTCACATAAATTAAAAAATAGATACTATGAAAATCGAACAAATTTACACTGGTTGTTTAGCACAAGCAGCCTATTATATAGAAAGTAATGGAGAAGCAGCAATTATAGATCCATTAAGAGAAGTACAACCTTATATTAATAGAGCAAAATTAGATGATGCCAAAGTGAAATACATTTTCGAAACGCATTTTCATGCCGATTTCGTTTCAGGCCATTTAGATTTACAAAAGAAAACAGGAGCTCAAATTGTTTTTGGACCAACAGCAAAACCTTCTTATGATGCCTTAATAGCAGAAGATGGTCAGGTATTTGAAATTGGAGACTACAAGATAAAAGTAATACACACTCCAGGTCACACCATGGAAAGTACAACGTATTTGTTAATAGACGAAAACGGAAAAGAGCATGGTATCGTAACAGGTGACACTTTGTTTATCGGAGACGTTGGGCGTCCAGATTTAGCTCAAAAAGTCGCTTCAGATTTAACTCAAGAAAAACTGGCAGGTTATCTTTTCGATTCGCTTAGAAATAAAATAATGACATTACCAGATAGCGTTATTGTGTATCCAGCACATGGAGCAGGTTCTGCTTGTGGAAAAAATATGAGCAAGGAAACTACAGATACCTTAGGTCATCAAAAAGAAGTTAATTACGCTTTGCGTGCAGACATGACTAAAGAAGAATTTATAGCTGAACTTTTAGATGGTCTGGGAGAACCACCAGCATATTTTCCACAAAACGTCAAGATGAATATTGAAGGTTATGAAAGTTTTGATAAAGTAATGACAAAATCCCAAAAACCATTATCACCAAAGGCTTTTGAAGCTGCAGCAAATGAAACTGAAGCCATTGTTTTAGATGTACGTCACCAATCGGAATTTGTAAAAGGCCACATACCACGTTCTATATTTATTGGTATTGATGGTGGTTTTGCACCATGGGTTGGTGCTTTAATTGCCGATGTTAGTCAGCCAATATTATTAGTCGCTCCAGAAGACAGAGAGGAAGAAGTAATTACACGTTTATCGCGTGTTGGTTTCGATAATGTTATTGGTTATTTAGAAGGTGGTTTTAGTGCATGGAAAAAGGACGGAAAAGAATATGATACGTTAGCATCTATTTCTTCAGAAGAATTTGAAAAGCAATATCCGGAAAATAAAGATGTAGTTTTTGATGTAAGAAAAGATGGAGAATTTCAGTCTGAACACATCGTAGATGCAAAGCATACTGCTTTAGATTCTATTAATAGTCATTTAAACGAATTTCCAGATAATAAACCATTTTACGTGCATTGTGCAGGTGGTTACAGATCTGTAATTGCTGGATCAATTTTAAAAAGCAGAGGTATACATAATTTAATAAATGTTGAAGGTGGTTATGGTGCAATTAAAAACACCTCTATACCAAGAACAGACTATGTTTGCCCTTCTACATTATAAGTTTATTATTTGTAGAAAAGAGTTGATAGCGTGTATTCCATCTCTGTAATGCACGCTTATTTTATATAACAGGTTACTGGTAGATTAGCTACTTTTTTTTGTCAGTGGTGCAACTGGCAAGTTTATAATAAAAAAACTAAAATTAATAATGAGTAAATTTTCAGAAATCATAAATAAAGACACACCAGTTTTAGTAGATTTTTATGCTACCTGGTGCGGACCCTGTAAAACTTTAGGTCCAATTTTAAAGGAAGTAAAAGAAATGTTAGGAGATAATGTCTCTATTATTAAAATAGATGTGGATAAAAATCAACCTTTGGCAACCAAATATCAAGTTAGAGGTGTGCCAACAATGCTATTATTTAAAAACGGACAGCAGGTGTGGAGACAGTCTGGTGTGCTTCAAAAGGAAGAATTAGTAAAAATTATTGAGTTGCATAGGTAATGGATTTAAGCTCAGGTTATTGGGATAATAGATATAAGGATAAGGATATTGGCTGGGATTTAGGCGAAATTTCTCCGCCCTTAAAAGCCTATTTCGATCAATTACAAAATAAACATATTAAAATTTTAATTCCTGGAGGAGGTAATAGTTACGAAGCTGAATATCTTTTTAATAATGGCTTTAAAAATGTGTATGTTGTAGATTTATCTAAAACAGCACTTAGTAACATTAAAAAAAGAGTCTCAGCATTTCCTTCAACACATCTTATTGAAAAAGACTTTTTTAAATTAGAAATGGCTTTCGATTTAATTATAGAGCAAACCTTCTTTTGTGCTATCCATCCAAGATTAAGGCTTGCCTATGCAGAAAAAGCATTCAAATTATTGAAAACTAATGGGAAAGTGGCAGGTTTATTATTCAATGTGCCATTAAACCAAACACATCCACCTTTTGGAGGAAACAAAACAGAATATATGGAATACTTTAAGCCATATTTTAAAATTAAAATAATAGAGGAAGCTTACAATTCTATTAAACCAAGACAATATAGGGAGTTGTTTTTTATCATTCAAAAAAAGGTCGTAAAGTAAGGCTCCTATTAATAAATTATTATTTCTATCGATAAATAATATTATCTTAATATTAATACAGTCAATGGGTTTTTTAGGGAGCTTTTCATTGGCGTTAATTAACTTCCAATGATGTTATGTATTACTTCCATCGGTTGATTGCTTTTTCTTATAAAGTACATCATAAGAACTTAAACTAAATGAAATATTAAATGTATTAATCGCTATGTCACTATTGTTACATTTAATACTTTTTTAAAAAACTATATTTGCATCAAAACAGCTAGAATAATGAGTATTATTTATCAAACTTGGCCTTGGTATGTATCAGGGTTTTTAATAGCATGTATTATGTTATTTTTATTGTTAATGGGAAAAAAATTTGGCATGTCTTCCAACTTAAGAACATTTTGTGCGGCTTGTGGAGCAGGTAAAGCCAGCGATTTTTTTAAGTTTGATTGGAAGTCAAGCAGATGGAATTTATTAGTGGTTTTGGGTGCCATGTTAGGTGGTTTTATAGCCTCTCATTATTTATCTAATTCCGAAATTCCTGCAATTAGCGAAGCTACAAAAGCGTCATTATCTAATTTAAATATCTCAACAGAAAACGGGTATTTACCTGTAGAGTTATTTTCAATGGAAGCGTTAAGCGATATTAAAGCAATAGTAATATTAATTGTTGGTGGTTTATTAATTGGTTTTGGTGCGCGTTATGCTGGTGGTTGTACTTCTGGACACGCCATTTCTGGGTTAAGTAACTTACAATTACCATCATTAATTGCAGTTATTGGTTTTTTTATAGGAGGACTAGTTATGGTTCACTTTTTATTCCCTTTTATATTTTAGAATTTTATGAAACAGTTATTATATATTTTTATTGGTTTATTATTCGGGATTATTATGTACAAATCTGAAGCAGCATCATGGTTTCGTATTTACGAGATGTTTCGTTTCGAATCCTTTCACATGTACGGCATTATTGGTACAGCTTTAGCTTTTGGTGTGTTGTTTGTGTTTTTAATAAAACGCTTCAATATTAAATCTTTTGATGGCAAACCAATTATAATACAGCCTAAAGAAAAATCATTTGCACGATATATCTTTGGAGGAATTATTTTTGGGTTAGGTTGGGCTTTGGCAGGAGCGTGTCCAGGACCAATATTTGTTCTTGTTGGAGCTGGCTACCTGCCAATATTAATTGTTTTAGTTAGTGCTACGCTTGGAACATTTTTATACGGTTTGGTTAAAAATAAACTCCCGCATTAATAATTTAACATTTTCATTTGTAACAATTTAGTAATCTTTAAGTCTTATTAGTATCAATCAATCACGCTGAAAATTTTTCAGCATCTAAATCAAAAGACTATGAAAGAAGACAGACAATTATTAGTAATTACTCATTTAAGTCAGTTATTAACAGCAATTACAGGTTGTGGAGGATTAATAGTACCATTAGTAATCTGGTTTACAAAAAAAGATGAGAATTATCAAATAGACGAGCAAGGCAAGAAAATTATTAATTTTCAATTAAGTTTAATTGTAAACTGTATTATTTGTATTCCATTAATTCTATTATTTGGATTAGGAATTATAGGATTTATAGTATTAGGAATTGTTTCCGTATTATTCCCAATTATTAATGCAATAAAGGCCAGCAACGGTGAAAACCCAACGTATCCATTATCTTATAATTTTATTAGTTAGTTAAATTAAATTAAAGATAAGTAAAAACGCAACCTTTTCAGGTTGCGTTTTTTTATTAGATTGATTGGGTTGCACACTTTATTGTTTAATAAATTCTAAATCTGTTAAATCGCTTAAAATTAAGTTTCCATCACTTGTAAAATGGTATTCTGTAATAACGTCCTGATGCTCTTCAAACTTAAAGATGGTAAGGCTATCAGCCGAGATTTCCCAGTTATAAGAAGTGGCACTCGACAGCTCTTGGTCTTTTTCTAATTTCACCCAAGTGGTTTTTAGCACTTCGTTGTTAGTATTAAATGTAAGCTTGTATTTAAAACTATCATTAACATCGCTTCGTAGCCATTCGCCAACCAAAGCATTTTCACCTTTGTCATTATTATTACAGGACAATTGTGCTACTGTAAATAGTGCTAAGAAGATAATTTTAATTACTTTTTTCATTGTTTTGGATTAATTTTGTCGTCTTAAAAATCAGGATACTTATTGAGGGAATTAATTTGTATCCATTTTTAAAGAGGGCACAAAGTAATAAAATTACTACAAAAAAAGAACTGTAGAGAAGAGATTAGATATAATAAAAAACGCAACCAGACAGATTGCGTTTTTTTATTGATAGTAATTAGTTTATACCGTAATCTCTAAAAACGTGTTTTGTACGTCGAGATTTTTGTTTTTCCGTTTATTAGTTAGCTGTTTAACATCACAGGCATTACCAACATGGTAACGTGCTCACCTTCGTCTAATCCATCAACTGGAGTTAAAATTCCGGCTCTGTTAGGCATACTCATTTCTAATTGAACATCTGTTGCATTGAGATTGTTTAACATTTCGGTTAAAAAACGAGAATTAAAACCAATTTGCATATCGTCTCCTTGATAATCACAGGTTAAACGTTCTTCAGCTTTGTTACTATAATCTATATCTTCTGCCGAAATATTTAATTCTGCACCAGCAATTTTTAAACGAATTTGGTGCGTTGTTTTGTTAGAGAAAATACTAACACGTTTTACCGAATTTAAAAACTGAGTACGATCAATACTTAATTTATTCGGGTTTTCTTTTGGTATTACTGCTTCGTAATTAGGGTATTTACCATCGATTAAACGACAAATTAATACTGTGTTTTCAAAAGTAAATTTTGCATTAGAATCGTTATACTCAATCGTTACATCTTCATCACTTGAGGCTAAAATACCTTTTAACAATGTCAACGGTTTTTTAGGCATAATAAATTCTGCAACTTGAGAAGCAGATACATCGTCTCTTGTATATTTTACCAGTTTGTGAGCATCTGTCGCTACAAAGGTTAAATTATCTGTAGAAAATTGAAAAAACACACCACTCATTACTGGTCTTAAATCATCGTTACCAGCAGCAAAAATGGTTTTGCTAATTGCAGTTGCTAAAATATCTCCTGAAATTGTTGTAGAACTTGGATCCTCTAGCGTTACAGCTTTTGGAAACTCTGCACCATCTGCATAGGCTAACGCATATTTACCGTGATTAGAACTAATTTCTATAGTATTGTTTTCTTCAACAGTAAACGTTAATGGTTGCTCTGGAAACGTTTTTAAAGTATCTAATAACAAACGCGCAGGAATGGCAACGCTACCTTTACTATCACTTTCAATATCTAAAGTAGAAGACATTGTCGTTTCTAAATCACTCGCAGAAACAGTTAATGAGTTATTATCGATATCGAAAAGGAAATTATCTAAAATTGGTAAGGTATTTGAGCTATTTATAACTCCGCCTAAAACTTGCAATTGTTTAAGTAAATAAGTACTTGATACTATAAATTTCATTTGATTTTTTTATTTTTTTCCGACGGAAAAATGGAGCATTCATTTAAAGATTATTGTAGAATAAGCTAAAACTAAGAATGCTTCATAATATATAATAGTCGTTTTAATCTTGAATAATTAATTACTACAAATATATTGTTTAACAGTTTAAAACTGAAACAAACTTATTAACAAGTTTTTTCTTGTAAAACGATAAATTTTCTATGCTTTTTTACTGTATTTACGTTTTCTGATTGCATTAAAAATAAAACCAAATACGCCTAAAATCAACAAAGGCAATAGGATGTTAATAATCTGCCATTTCGTTTTCTCTTTCGCAATTTTTGCTTGATCTAAAAAAGCGACTTTTACTTCTTTGCTTCTAATGTTTATAAGTCCGTCATCGTCTAAGAGATAATTAACAGCATTGAGTAGAAATTCTTTGTTGCCGTAAGTTTCTTTAGTCCATTTATCGAACCCTAAGGTTGTTGGTCTGCCTTTTTCTATATCATTTTTAATAACATCGCCATCAGCAATTATAATCATTTTAGTGGCTTCACTTTTGGTTTTATCATTATCGAGCTTAACTGGTTTTACACGATTGTTGTAAACCGAAGTAAATTCGCCTTCCAATAATACCGCCAGATTTTGCCTGCCTTTTGTGAATAATTCTGAAGCTGGTTCTTTTAGTGCAAAACTTAAACTAATCTCCTTTGGAGTACCTTCTAAACGACTTGGTTTATCACTCTTTAGGAGAATTGTCTTTTTAATATCGTTCTTTAATGTATCGATTTGGTTGG
Organism: Lacinutrix chionoecetis; assembly: GCF_053604665.1. Classification (NCBI taxonomy): domain Bacteria; kingdom Pseudomonadati; phylum Bacteroidota; class Flavobacteriia; order Flavobacteriales; family Flavobacteriaceae; genus Lacinutrix; species Lacinutrix chionoecetis. Next base: position 159,395 of record NZ_JBSHNQ010000085.1, on the reverse strand, counting down.
CAAAATCGAACTTAATAAAGTTTAAATTATTAGTTATAGGATGGTTAACATCGCTTAAAGCCAAAGGCGAGTATGGCCATAAAAAATGCTGGAGTTTCAAGCTTTCATCTTGACCAGTTTCTAAAGTAATCCTGCCAATATTCTGACTTTTAACACTGGTAAGCAATGGGTTTATTCTGGCTCCATATTTAAAAAAGAAATCGGTTAAATTTAAATCTCGAGGTACAGCAATATTTTTACCTTCGGCATTAAATAGGCTGTCTTTCTCCATAATAATTTTATCAATGAGCCACAGGCTTTTTCCGCCATTCATGGTGTATTGATCCAGTACGTATTTCTCTGCTTCAGAAAAGGCTTCAGTTGGTTTTGCTGCAATAACTAAGTCGTATGTGTTTAAAGATTTTGATGTTTTTTGTGCATTTGTTGCTACACTATCTAACGTAAAAGGAGCAATGTAATAATACTGACCGAGCGTTTTTAAAAAGTCGGCAATCTTAATATCTGGTAGTTCATTATTCCCTTTTAAAATGGCTATTTTTCTACGTTTAGGATTTACTAACTTGCTTAAACCATCAGCAAAAGCATATTCTAAATGCTGCACAGAATTAGAAACCAGTTCCTGCTGGTTGGCATTAACTTTATACTTGACCAAAGGAATTTCTACCGTTTGATTTTTGTAGCTTGCCAAAGCCCAAGGAATAATAACACGCTGCGATTGCTTTCCATTCTCCTGAACGCTCAATTGCATAGGTGTTAAGCCTCGTTCATTAAGTTGTGCAATGTTGCTATCGCGGGAACTTTCATCTTCTATAGGGTTTATAAAACTGAATTTTATATTGCTGTTATATGCCGAAAACTCCTCTAATAGCTGTTTGGTTTCGGTTTGTAATCTTCTAAACTCCGAAGGAAAATCGTCACCTTCTAAAAAAACATCAATAACAATAGGTGAATTAACATCTTTTACAACATTTAAAGACGCTTGATTAAGTGTGTAACGACCATCTGTAGTTAAATCGAAACGTTGATATAATGAGGAACTTAAAACGTTCAAAATTATTAAACCTATAGGTAAAATAGCAATTAATAGCCATTTGGTAGATTTTGAGCCTTCAGCATTTACACGTTTAACGGTAAGAAAAATAAATAGGGCTGTTACACTTAAAAAATAAAAAACATCTCGTGTGTCTAAAACGCCACGACTCATGCTTTTATAGTGTGAAGCCATACCTAATTGTTCTGTAAAACTACTGTTTAGAAACTCAGCCAGTCCTTCAAAACCAACATAAAAGAGGAAGCATAAAAAAACAGCAGTAATAAACGCCACAATTTGATTATCGCTTAAAGTAGAAGAAAAAATACCAATTGCAGTATAAGCTGCTACTAAAAACATCAAGCCAAAATACGAGCCTAACGTGCTGCCAACATCTAAATTACCAATTGGATTTCCCAATTGATTTACTGTGTAAACATAAAGTAATGTTGGTATAAGCGCTAAGATAATAAGTATAAAAGCACCAAGATATTTACCTAAAACAATGCGTAAATGCGAAATGGGCTTTGTTAATAAAAGTTCTAAAGTGCCTTGTTTTTTCTCATCGCTAAAACTACGCATGGTTACTGCAGGAATTAGAAAAATAAGAATCCATGGAGCCAATAGAAAAAATGATGATAAATCTACAAAACCGTAATCTAAAATATTAAATTCACCTTTAAACAGCCATAAAAACAAACCGTTTAAGAGTAGAAATATCGCTATCACCAAATAACCAATTGGTGACGCAAAGAATGAATTTATTTCTTTTTTTAGAATGGCAAACATATATTTTAGTTGAAAGTATTTAGAGTGTTATGTTAATGCGAATATAATAATGTTATTTGTCATTATGAGGCGCTTTTTTAGCGACGTAATAATCTGTTTATTTTTTATTTCAATTTTGAAGGTTCTCACCCTTTGCTCTCAATGCGATTTTTATTTTAATGACACAACTTTATCCACACTCCAGGCTTCAGGCTTTGCATTAAACATGGGTTTGGTTTGTGACCAAACACTTTTAAATAATTCAGAATGTCTGTAGTTATTTAAATCGGTTTCAGTAGTCCAATAGCTATACGTAAAAAAAATGTTTGTATTGTGTTTGTCTCTATATAATTCTAAAAACTGGCAGCCTTGAAAGTCACGAATTTTTTGTTTTACAATTTCGAAGTTAGCAAGAAACTGCTCTATATTTTCTTCGGCAAAACTCATTTTTACAATTCTAACAAACATAATTCAAGTTATTTATTTTGGTTTTAAACAGTGTAAACAACTATATATTAAGGACTACCAATTGTTGACTTAACAAAATTAATAGTTACGGTATCTCTCAATTTCAATCCCATTAACGAACTCGCGCCGCCAACATTTCCAGTATTACCTTTGTAAATTGCAATTTCCAAATAATTAGAAGAATTAAAAACCACCAGTCCTCGGCCTTCGTCGTTACGGTTTTCTTCTGGGATTGTAAAATTTATAATATCGCTGTATTTTGAGTGTATCTTTCTAAATTTATGACTTCGTGCAGATATTTCGTAATGACGACCTTTACATAAATTATCGAAAAAAGCTTTTTTTATATTCGTTACAACATTTTCGTAATTATCGATATAGATAACACTGCCAATAATTTGTGTTTGCTCATCATTTACATATGGCTCTAAATTTTTTATAGGCTTAATTTCTCCAATAGTTTTTCCAATAACTCCTAATGTGCCACCACGAGCAATGTGGCAAGCCACTTTTACAAATACATCTAAAACAGGGAAACTGGTTTCAATTTTATCATGAATATTAATCTCCACTATTTGTTTTGGTGCAATTTCTGCACAAATCATACTCATGATGCCATTATTGGCACATACAAAATAATGACCATCTAATTCTAAGGCGATGTGCTTGTTTTCTTTGTTAATTTCAGAATCTATTCCAATAATATGTATCGTTCCTTTTGGGAAACTATTGTAAGCATTTTGAATAATATATGCAGCCTCTGGCGTATTAAATGGTGAAACCGAATGAGAGATATCAACAATTCTAACCTCAGGCATTTCGCTGTAAATAGCGCCTTTTATCGCACCAGCAAAGTGATCTTTCTCACCAAAGTCTGTTGTTAATGTGATAATTGCCATTTAGTATTTGTTGATATTTATTTTTATTTAAGCGAATAAAAGTTCTATAACTTCCTTAAGTTTATAACGCAGAACAAAACTAATAAATTAGAATAGAATTACTCAATTAAAATGAACCGCTTTTGAACGAAATAATTATTCAACTTGAAGAAATCACTCCAAAAGAATTTTTTGGTGCTGGAAACGAAAACATTAAACTTTTAAAAAAGTATTTTCCTAAATTAAAAATTGTAGCAAGAGGCAATGAAATAAAGGCCTATGGCGAAGAAGACCTTTTAGAGGAATTCGATAGACGACTCAACATGCTCCTTAAGCATTTTGCTAAATACAATAAACTCGACGAAAATGTTATAGAACGAGTACTAACCAGCCAAAGTAGCGACGATTATGCAACCAGCGAAAAAAGTGGAGAAACTATTGTTCATGGTGTTAATGGTAAATTAATTAAAGCTCAAACGGCAAACCAACGTAAATTGGTAGAACTCATGCGTAATAATGATATGGTTTTTGCTATTGGTCCAGCAGGAACGGGTAAAACCTACACAGGAGTAGCATTAGCAGTACAGGCTTTAAAAAACAAGGAGGTTAAGCGTATTATTTTAACACGTCCAGCCGTAGAAGCAGGAGAAAATTTAGGGTTTTTACCTGGTGATTTAAAAGAAAAACTCGATCCTTATATGCAACCACTATACGATGCGCTTCGAGACATGATTGCTGCAGAGAAGCTTGCGCAATATATTGAAAACGGCACCATACAAATTGCACCTTTGGCATTTATGCGTGGTCGTACACTGGATAATGCTTTTGTAATTTTGGACGAAGGACAGAATACAACACATGCCCAAATGAAAATGTTTTTAACACGTATGGGTAAAAATGCCAAGTTTCTGCTAACTGGAGATCCTGGACAGGTAGATTTACCGAGACGTACCATTTCCGGATTAAAAGAAGCTCTATTGGTGCTAAAAGATATAGAAGGTATAGGTATGGTTTTTCTTGATGATAAAGATGTTATTCGTCATAAACTGGTGAAAAAGGTAATTGCAGCCTATAGAAATATAGAGAATGCAGAGGCTTAATTTTTTAGTAATAATTCCAAAGTAAATTTTTAGTTTTGTCATTTCGCACTTCATGCGAAATACATAGAATTTAATTTTATTAAAAGTGGCGAAAAGCAACACAATTACAGATTCAAATTTCAACTTTACAGGACAAAAAAGTGTCTATAAAGGAAAAGTAAGAGCAGTTTATAATATTAATGACGAAGAATTAGTCATGGTAGCAACAGACAGGTTAAGCGCTTTCGATGTGGTCATGCCTAAAGGGATACCTTACAAAGGGCAGATATTAAACCAGATTGCAACCAAATTTATGGCTCAAACCGAGGATATTGTTCCAAATTGGTTAACAGCAACACCAGATCCTAATGTGGCAGTTGGGCATTTATGCGAACCATTTAAAGTAGAAATGGTTATTCGTGGTTACCTTTCTGGGCATGCCGCCAGAGAATACAACGCAGGTAAACGCATACTTTGCGGTGTAAGTATGCCAGATGGCATGAAGGAGAACGATAAATTTCCCACGCCAATTATTACACCAGCAACTAAAGCCGAAATGGGAGATCATGATGAGGATATTTCGCGCGAAGAGATAATAAGTAAAGGTATAGTTAGTGAATCAGATTATCTTGTTTTAGAAGATTATACACGAAAATTGTTTCAACGTGGAACAGAAATAGCCGCATCTCGTGGATTAATTTTAGTCGATACTAAATACGAATTCGGTAAAACAAAAGAAGGGAAAATTGTATTAATTGATGAAATTCATACGCCGGATTCTTCTCGCTATTTCTATTCAGATGGCTACCAGGAACGCCAAGATAGAGATGAAGCGCAAAAGCAACTGTCTAAAGAGTTTGTTCGCCAATGGCTTATTGCTAATAATTTTCAAGGCTTAGAAGGACAAACAGTGCCTTACATGAGCGATGAATACATTGAAACTGTTTCAGAAAGATATATTGAGTTATACGAAAACATTATGGGAGAACAGTTTGTAAAGGCAGATGTTTCTAATATTCATGACCGTATTGAAAAGAATGTAGAAGCTTATTTAGCGAAATAGTTTCTTTTTCAACTTTTTAACAAAGACCTCGCATGTTTCAAAAAACAAGTGAGGTCTTTTTGTTTAGTATTAATTCAATACATTTATATAAATTATTTTTTTTTTGGATACACTCGACCAACTCATTTCAGACTTTTCCTCCTTTGTTTGGGGATTACCATTGCTAATTATATTAATAGGAGGCGGATTATTTCTTCTTATTTATTCTAAATTTTTACCATTTCGCTATTTAGGTCATGCTGTACAAGTCTTGCGTGGTAAATATGATAATCCAGACGATCCTGGAGAAATTAGTCATTTTCAAGCGCTATCTACTGCTTTATCTTCAACCATTGGCATGGGTAATATTGCAGGTGTGGCTTTAGCCATTTCAATTGGTGGACCAGGTGCTATGTTTTGGATGTGGATTAGCGCAATAGTTGGGATGTCTACTAAATTCTTTACATCCACATTAGCAGTAATGTTTCGAGGCAAGGATAGTAGCGGACAATTACAAGGCGGACCAATGTATTTTATAACCGAAGGATTAGGAAAACACTGGAAATGGTTAGCCGTTTTATTTAGTGTTTTTGGTATGTTTGGAGCTTTACCAGTTGTTAATGTAAATCAGTTAACACAAGCAATTAACGACATTATTTTAATTCCTAATGGTGTAGAGGTGGGTTTAAAAAGTAATTTATTAATTGCTTTAATGTTAGTTGTTGTAACTTCAATAGTCATTTTTGGTGGTTTAAATAGAATTAGTAAAACGGCCTCTAAATTAGTGCCATCAATGGTATTTCTTTACTTTGCATTAGTGCTCTTTATTTTAGTCATGAATTACCAGGAAGTTCCCAAGTACTTTTTAATGATTTTTACAGATGCTTTTGGCGCTAATTTTTATAAAGGAGATTCTTTTTTAGGTGGTGTTTTAGGAGCGCTTATACTCTTGGGTATTCGCAGAGGAGCATTTTCTAACGAAGCAGGAATTGGTACAGCACCAATGGCTCATGGTGCAGCAAAAACTAACGAACCTGTACGAGAAGGTTTGGTAGCTATGCTAGGGCCAGTAATAGATACTTTAATTGTCTGTACGCTAACTGCCTTGGCGATTTTAGTCACTGGTGTATGGGAAACAACATCAGATAATGGTGTGAGTTTAACTGCAGCTGCCTTTAAGGCTACTATGCCAGTTATAGGAGATTATTTGTTAATGATTTGCATATTTGTGTTTAGTATTTCGTCTTTATTCTCCTATTCTTATTATGGCTCTAAATGTTTATCATTTTTAATTGGTGCAGATAAAAAACATTATTACAATTATTTTTATATTTTTAGTATTGTACTGGCAGCTACCACACCCTTTGCAATGATGATTAATTTTATCGATGGTGTTTTTGCGCTAATGGCAATTCCAACAATGGTTGGTACTTTGTTACTTGCACCTAAGGCAATGACCGAAATTAAAGCATACATTAAAAGACGAAATAATACCCGTTAACCATGAGTAATTATCACATTAAGCACCTTGAAGAATACTTTCAAGTCTATAGAAAGTCTGTAAGAGAACCCGAAAATTTTTGGGAAGAAATAGCCGAAGAACATTTTCTATGGCGAAAAAAATGGGATCATGTGCTAAACTGGGATTTTACCAAACCAGAAGTAAAATGGTTTGAAGGTGCACAATTAAACATTACCGAAAATTGTATTGACAGGCATTTAGCGACAAGAGGAGATAAAACAGCTATACTATTCGAACCTAACAATCCAGACGAAGCATCAGAGCATATAACTTACAGGCAATTATACCATCGCGTCAATAAATTTGCCAATGTTTTAAAAGCGCAAGGTGTAAAAAAAGGAGATCGGGTTTGTATTTATGTGCCAATGATACCAGAACTGGCAATTTCAGTTTTGGCATGTGCGAGAATTGGAGCCATTCATTCTGTAGTATTTGCGGGCTTTTCAGCTACAGCCTTATCTACAAGAATTAATGATAGCGATTGTAAAATGGTTATCACTGCAGACGGCTCTTATCGTGGAGCTAAAACAATCGATTTAAAAGGTATCGTGGACGAGGCGTTAGCATCTTGTCCTGATGTTGAAACGGTTTTAGTTGCCAAGAGGATTCACTCAGATATAAACATGAAAGACGGTCGTGATTTGTGGTTACAGCCATTATTAGACGAAGCTTCAAACCAATGTAAAGCTGAAGTGATGCAGGCCGAAGATCCGCTTTTTATTTTATACACTTCAGGCTCTACAGGAAAACCAAAAGGCATGGTGCATACCATAGCTGGTTATATGGTTTACACAGCTTATACCTTTAAAAACGCCTTTCAATACACCGAAAACGATGTCTATTGGTGTACTGCAGATATTGGTTGGATAACCGGACACAGTTATATTGTTTATGGCCCTTTATGTAATGGCGCCACAACAGTATTATTTGAAGGCGTACCAAGCTATCCAGATTTTGGTCGTTTTTGGGACATTGTAGATAAACATAAAGTCAATCAATTTTATACTGCACCAACAGCTATTCGCGCATTAGCAAAACAAGGCGTTGAGTTGGTGGAAAAATACGATTTATCATCACTTAAAGTTTTAGGAAGCGTTGGCGAACCCATAAACGAAGAAGCCTGGCATTGGTATAATGAGAATGTAGGAAAAGGACAGAGTCCGATTATAGATTCGTGGTGGCAAACCGAAACAGGAGGGATCATGATAACGCCAATACCTTACGTAACACCAACAAAACCAACATACGCTACCTTACCTTTTATAGGTATACAACCGTGTTTAATGGATGAGAATGGAGAAGAACTAAAAGGTAAACAGGTGGAAGGCCGTTTATGCATTAAATTTCCATGGCCAAGCATTGCAAGAACCATTTGGGGAAACCACCAACGGTATAAAGACACTTATTTTTCAACTTTTAATAATATGTATTTTACTGGAGATGGCGCATTAAGAGATGAGGTAGGATATTATAGAATAACTGGTCGTGTGGATGACGTTATTATTGTTTCAGGCCATAATTTAGGCACAGCACCAATAGAGGATGCTATTAATGAGCACCCAGCAGTTTCAGAAAGTGCTATAGTTGGATTTCCTCATGATGTAAAAGGCAGTGCTTTGTATGGCTATATTACTTTAAAAGATGCTGGAGAGAGCAGGAATCATGATAATTTGCGTAACGAAATTAATCAACTTATATCAGACCGAATAGGCCCTATTGCAAAACTAAATAAAATTCAATTTACAGAAGGTTTACCAAAAACGCGTAGCGGTAAAATTATGCGACGCATATTACGTAAAATAGCAGAAAAAGACACAGATAATCTTGGCGACATTAGTACACTTTTAAATCCAGAATGTGTTCAAGAGATTATGGATAATGCGTTATAATGTAACATTTTTTTAATTTAAGAGTCTAATAAACATATCATCAATCTAAAAAAACAATTTCTCATGAAAAAATTCCTTCTTTTTATAAGCTTACTTACAGTAAGCATAGCTACTTATGCCCAACAGCATAAAATTTCCAATGAAGTAAAAGAATACATTCAATCCAGAGTAGATAATCAAATGAATGCTGGTATTGTGGTTGGTTATATAGAAGGTGATGACGTAGCGTATTATAGCTTTGGAAAAACCGCTTTAAATAAGGGAACTGCTGTTAATGAAGAGACAGTTTTCGAAATCGGTTCAATTTCAAAAACATTTACAACAACACTTTTAGCTCTAAAAGTAAATAGTGGAGAAATGAGTTTAGATGACCCTATTTCAAAATATTTGCCAAAAGGTGTTAAGACACCTACACGTAATGGTAAGGAAATCACCTTAAAAAATCTGGCAACGCATACTTCTGGTTTACCTAAATTACCAGATAATTTGTTACAAACAGATCCCAAAAATCCTTATGTAGATTATACCTATGAACAATTATATAGTTTTATTTCTAATTACGAATTAACTGTTGATATTGGGTCTGTTACAGAGTACTCGAATGTAGGTATGGGATTACTTGGGCATATTCTTGAACTGCAAAGCGGAAAAACCTACGAGCAATTAGTAATCGAGAACATTGCAAATCCATTAAAGATGGATGACACAAGATTAGTTTTTACAGAAGCTATGAAACAACGATTAGCTAAAGGACACGATGGACTTAGTGAAACTCCTAACTGGGATATTATTACACTTGGAGGAGCAGGAGGGATACGTTCTACAGTTAGTGATATGGTTAAGTATGTTCAAGCTAATATTAATAGCGATAATGTGGATTCTAAATTACACAATGCTATGGCTTTAGCACATAAATCGGCTTACAAAAATCCAGATCAAAGAGCAGAAATGGCTTTAGGGTGGTTTATAGAAGGTGGCAAGTTTTTAATGCATAATGGTGCTACGGGAGGCTACAGCGCAATGATAGCATTAGATAAAGAAGCTAAAAAGGGAGTTGTTGTTTTAACAAATAGCAATGAGAATGTAGATGCCATAGCCATAAAATTAATGGTGCCATCTTACCCACTTAAAAAAATTGCGCCATCAATTAATCTGTTTTTAGAAAAAGAAATTACTAATAATGGCATTGAAAAGGCTATAGCAAGTTATAAAAATGAAAAAACAAATAATGCAGAGGCCTATAATTTTGATGTAGAGCAATTAAATACACTGGGTTATAAATATATGCAAAATGGAAAATTGGCAATAGCACTAGAGTTATTTAAACTCAATGTTGAAATGTTCCCAGAAGAATCAAATCCTTACGATTCTTTGGGTGAAGCTTATTTAGAAAACGGAAACGAAAAGTTAGCAATTATAAATTACAAAAAGTCGTTAGAACTTAATCCAGCTAATGATAATGCACGTGACGTGTTAAAAGGGTTAGATGAAGAGGTGAAAGCAGTAGTTGTTCCCCAAGACTTGTTAGAAAGTTATAGAGGAAAGTACGAATTAACACCTACATTTCATATTTTAATCACTTTAAACGATGGACACCTCTTTGCTCAAGCCACAGGGCAACCTAAATTTGAAATATTTCCATCGGCTTACAACACCTTTTTCTTGAAAGTGGTAGAAGCAAAAGTAGTGTTTAATGCCAATAATAAAGGTAAAATAGAGAGCTTGACATTGTTTCAAAATGGACAGGAATTAGAGGGGAAAAGAGTTGATTAACATTAATTAACAAACTGATTAAGAATAATTTATGATTTTTGAAGCAAAAAGGAACTTTTAAGTTGGTTTAGAGATAACTTAATTGATTTTATGTGCTTAACTTTAATTTAGTTAATAACCTTAAAAATCAAACATTATGAACAAAGATCAATTTCAAGGAAAGTGGAAGCAAATTAAAGGCGACTTTAAAAAGAAGTACGGAAAGCTTACAGATAATGAGTACAAGGAAGCAGAAGGAGACTTTGATAAGTTAGCTGGAAGAATGCAAGAAAGATATGGTAAAACCAAAGAAGAGCTTAAAGATGAGATCGATAACTGGTAGAAACCATTAATATTAAAATGAAAGACGCTTTTTTAAAGCGTCTTTTTTTGTTTATAGTAAGCTTGGGCAATATAACTTAACCTGAATTTCGGTTAATATCATAGCATGGTTAATTAAAGCATCTATCTGCTCATCTTTCAAAGCTATAAGGTTGGTGCTCACGCGTCTTGCAATATTTAATTCCGACGTGCTATTAGCGGTTTTTATAATTTCAGAATAATTAATGTTTCTTTTTAATTGGTTGGTAATCTCATCCCATTGTTTCAATTTTATAGATTCTTTACTAATGTTGTGATGAACTAAAACATGTGGCAAAATGGTTTTGTCTTTAATTCCATCTATAAATTTGGGAATAGAGTCTTCAATATCCCAACCAAGCGATTGGTAAGCAATTTCTCTTTTACCCGATTTATGGTTTTCGTATAAATACTGTACCATTTGTAAATTTTTAATGCGGTTCATAAACACGTCGCTTGTTCTTATTAACAGCGTTAAAGTGTTTGTATAGGTATTTTTAAAGGGCATGGTATTACCAGCATCGCTAATTATAACAATGCGACAGCCATAAGCACTTTTCGTTTGAGTAAGTTTATGAGCTCCTTGATTATCGTAAATGCCACCATCAACCAATCGAGGTTTAACACGACTGTAATCCTCTGGATTTTCAAAAAATTGCTTATCAATTTTTACAGGCGAAAATACAAAAGGTACAGACGTCGAAGCGGCTACAGCACGTGCTATCGGAAAATTTTCAGCTTTAAAATGGATGGGTTCACTTTTATCTTCATCATCTGGATAACTGTAAACCGAATCTCCCATACTAGTATTAGAAAACGTAAACAACCTGCCTGTCTCCAAGTTTGTGGCATTAATACCAAACCTTATTTTGGGCGACAATGCCGATAGATTTTTTTCTTTAAAAAAGAACTTGTTGTACATGCGCTCATTAAGCTTGCTAATAGGAAGTATGTAAAACTGAAATGATAAGAATACAATTATTAGTAGCACTAATAAACTCAAAGCAATCCAACCATTATTGCGATATATGAGATAGATTATGCCAATTAACCAACCTAAAAAAGCAAATAGGGAGAGTAAAATGCGCCAGGAGGTAAGGACACCTTTAATTACGCTGCGTTTTACACCTTTTCTTATAGTATCTTCAAAAGTCTCAAAATCATCTGCATGTAAACCATAAGTGGCTCCAGTAATAGAACCACCGGAATTTGTAGAGATAACATCTATATGCTCTAATAGATTTAATTCTTTTAGTTTCTTTAAAGTGCCCAAATGGTAAATAGTAGCACGATAACCACCACCAGAAAGACTCAGTCCTATTTTTTTATTGTTTTTCATGAGATTTTTATTCTTAAAGAAATTACATCATCTATTCTATATGGGAAAGAGGTTAAAAATCTAAGTTACCAAAAATCTGCATATGCTCCTAACAGCCTATTTATAAGTAAAACATGGATTAAGAATAATTGTAAAAAATAGCAATGTCTTTTTTAATTTAAAAGAAGAAATATTAAGCATTTAATAGCGCCAAATAAAAATAATTGTCACTAATAAAATTAGTTATATAAAATAAACAACCTATGCTCCTTTTTACTACATTTAACTATAACTTTAAAGAGTAATCTTAATACATTAATATCATGGCAAAATCGCAGGATGCAAAGAAGCAAGTAAAAAAAGAGCCTACTAAAACGGCAAAAGAAAAAAAAGCAGATAAAATGGCTAAAAAAGCAAGCCGAAAGTAATAGTTTTTATTTATAGAAAAATAAAACCACTCTAATTTGAGTGGTTTTTTGCTATAAAGCAATTACCTTTAAAGATTATAAAGATTAAAAACCAACAAAAGTGACAGATATTAAATTAGCAGTACTTATAGATGGCGATAACATACCATCTGCATATATAAAAGAAATGATGGAAGAGATTGCTAAATATGGCAACCCAACAATTAAACGTATTTATGGCGATTGGACCAAACCACATTTAAATAAATGGAAAACGCTCTTGTTAGAAAATGCCATAACACCAATACAGCAATACGGTTATACTACAGGAAAAAATGCTACCGATTCTGCCATGATTATCGATGCTATGGATATTTTATATTCAGAAAAAGTAAATGGGTTTTGTTTGGTTTCCAGCGATAGCGATTTTACGCGTTTAGCAACACGATTGCGTGAAGCTGGTATGCAGGTTTATGGTATTGGCGAAAAGAAAACACCAAGTCCATTTATAGTGGCTTGTGATAAGTTTATATATATTGAGATATTAAAAAACCAAGATGTAAAAGATGAATTGGAAACTTCAGAATCAACAACAGATTCCAAGAGTAGTATCGATAAAATAACCCAAAAGGAAATTAAATTTATAGCATCTACTATCGACGATGTTGCCGATGATGATGGTTGGGCATTTTTAGGCGATGTTGGTGGGTTGCTACAAAAAAAACAACCTAATTTCGATTCCCGAAACTATGGTTTTCAAAAATTAACCCCTTTAATTAAATCGATTCCAAACTTCGAAATCGAACGACGTGAAGATGCAAGAGGTCGCATGAAACTTATTTATGTAAAAATTAAAGAGAAAAAAGCAAAAGGAAAAAAAAGAAGTAACACCAAGGTGTAGTTCCTGTTGGACTGCATCCCTCATGGCAATGGCTTTGGTGCTTTTTTTTCCTAACTTTATAATCTAATTTGTAGTACTATGAAAGCTAAAATCTTAATTTTAAGTTTAATTATTTCAATTTGTTTAAGCTGTAAAACAGAAACTTCAAACGACATAAAAGTTGAAGAAACAACTTCTGCTGAAAAATACTTACAACCACAAGAGCAGGACCAATTTCTTGGTGGTATAAAAATGATACCTGTAAAAACACCAAAAGGAAAGTTTAAAGTATGGACCAAACGTGTGGGTAATAATCCAAAAATGAAAGTATTGTTATTACATGGAGGACCAGGCATGACACATGAGATTTATGAGTGTTTCGATGGGTACTTTCCGCAGGAAAATATAGAATATTACTACTACGACCAGTTAGGCTCGTATTACAGCGACCAACCAGACGATTTAAGCCTTTGGGATTTAGATCGTTTTGTAGAAGAAGTAGAGCAGGTACGTGTTGCTTTAGGCTTAAATAAAGATAATTTTTATCTCTACGGACAAAGTTGGGGAGGTATTTTAGGCATGCAATATGCTTTAAAATATCAGAAAAATTTAAAAGGGCTAATTATTTCTAACATGGTGGCTTCTATTCCAGAATACCAAAAATATAGTGATGAGGTTTTGGCTCCAAAAATGAAACCAGAAATACTTAAAGAAATTATGAGCTATGAAGACAAAGAAGATTATAGTAACCCAAGATATATGGAGCTTATAGTAAATAATTATTATACAGAACATGTTATTAGAATGCCTGTTGATAAATGGCCAGAGCCAATAAACAGAGCCTTTAAACATTTAAATCCAGACGTTTATGTAACCATGCAAGGTCCAAGTGAATTTGGTATAAAAGGAGATGCAAGGTTAAAAAATTGGGATGTTAAAGACAGACTTAAAGAAATTACTGTACCTACATTAACCATTGGTGCCAAGCATGACACTATGGATCCTGAACATATGGAGTGGATAAGCACAGAGGTTAAAAACGGCGATTTTTTATTATGCCCAAATGGAAGTCATTTATCGCAATTCGACGACCAGAAAGTGTTTTTTAAAGGTCTGATCAATTTTATTAAAAGCGTAGATGAAGGCACGTTTAATACAAAAACATATTAAATAGTTACACGTTAGCAATTTGAGAGGCTGAGCGTCGCTCACGTTTCATATAAACAAAAATGGAAAGTGACAACAGTCCAAACACAGCAAAGCCTAAAAATAAAGGCAAAGCAGTAGTTGTTACAAAACTCCCTATAAAGTTAGCAATAGGTACTGCCATTAAGGTAGAGACAAAGCCTGTAATAGCAGCACCAATACCTGCAACATGTCCTATAGGTTCCATGGCAATGGCTCTAATATTTCCAAAAATAAAACCAATAGTAAAAAACTGAATGGCCATAAAAACCAGCAGTATAGGTAAAGTTGGGTTTGGTATATTCCAAAATAACCATACATACAATAGTGCATTAGCACTAAATACAATAATGGCAATAAAAGAAAGGCGCCACATCCCTAAACGCATCACTAAATTACCATTTAAAAAAGTAGCTAAGCCAACACCAATGGCTAATCCTGCAAAAATATAAGGAAACTCATCTATTAACCCATATTGGTTTTCGAAAATAACTTGCGAAGCACTTAAATACACTATAAATGCACCAGAAATAAAACCAGAAATAATTGTAAAACCAATAGTGATTTTATGTTTTAGGAGCTCTTTTAAACCATCGATAAAAACATATCTTGTAAATTTTATTTTATACTCTGGTTTTAACGTTTCAGGCTGTTGTTTCCAAAACCAGATACCCACTAAAATGGCAATAATAAGTTGTACATAAAAAATGCCAGTCCAATTATAATGATTCAAAACAAACTTACCCATAACAGGTGCAACTACAGGAACGAGAATAAAAATAGTGGTGACAAAAGACATAATTTTAGCCATAAAATCACCTTTGTAAGTATCTCTAACTATGGTAATGGCTATGGTTCTTGGAGCAGCTAAACCAATACCTTGTAAAATCCTCCCAAAAATCATTAATTCCATAGATGGTGACACTACACAGACAATACTGGCAATTACAAAAATTAAAAAACCGATGTATACAATAGGTTTTCTTCCAAAACTGTCTGAAAGCGGACCAAAAACTAACTGTCCTAATCCTAAACCTAAAAAAATCATGGTTATTAATAGCTTATTGTCATTAACATCTACACTATTAAGATCTGCAGCAATTGTAGAAATAGCAGGCAGCAACGCATCAATGGCTAATGCCACAATTGCCATTAAAGAAGCCATTAACGCTACAAATTCTATTTTTACAGGTTGGTTATCTTGCATCGCGCAAAAATACGTTAAAAGTAGAGAGTAATTATTGTTCTAATTTCAATTAACAAAACATTAATTTATTAGTAGAAAACTAAAAGCTTTCAACCGTATCTTTGCAAAATAACTTTTAAAGATGCGCAATTTAAAAACTACAGATACAAAAGATACTACAAAATCGAAAGTCACAATGGCTCAGGCTTTTAAAACCATAATCTGGCCAAGACGTAAGTTGGTATTTATAGGTTTAATTTTAATAGTTATTAAAAGTCTGTCTGGTTTGGTTTTACCATGGCAAAGTAAAGTATTGCTTGATGATGTGGTACCAAGTGGCGATGCCAATAAACTATGGGTTTTAATCGCAATTGTTATTGCTGCTATCACTGTGCAGGCAGTTACTTCATTTTTACTAACCAAAATTTTGAGTGTACAGGCACAGTATTTAATTAGCGAATTGCGTGCTCAAGTACAAAAGAAAGTACTGTCTTTACCTATTCGTTTTTTCGATAACACAAAATCTGGTGCTTTAGTTTCACGAATAATGACAGACGTAGAAGGTGTAAGAAACCTTATAGGTACGGGTTTAGTACAGTTGGTTGGTGGTACTTTTACAGCGGTTATATCTTTAATTCTGCTAATAAGAATTAATCCTTGGATGACACTTTTTGTTTTTATTCCATTATCCATTTTTGGAATAATAGCACTTAAAGCATTTAAATATATTCGACCAATTTTTAGAATTAGAGGAAAAATTAATGCTGAGGTAACAGGTCGTTTAACCGAAACTTTAGCTGGCGTACGTGTTATAAAAGCATTTAATGCAGAAGATCAAGAGAATATAACGTTCGAAAAAGGAGTAGATAGATTGTACCAAAATGTAAAAAAGAGTTTAACCGCTACGGCTTTAATGACAAGTGCTTCAACCTTTTTAATTGGTTTAGCAACGACAGGAATCATGGGAATAGGAGGATATTACATGATTATTGGAGAAATGACCACTGGAGATTTTCTGTTTTTTACCTTACTTCTAGGGTTTATGATTGCGCCCATAATACAAATGAGCAATATTGGTAGTCAGTTAACCGAAGCCTTAGCAGGATTAGACAGAACCGAAGAACTCATGAATATGCCTGCCGAAGAAGATGACGAAAACCGAACGATAGAACTTCAAAATTTTAAAGGAGAAATAGAATTTAAAGATGTTTCTTTTGAATATGAAGAAAACAAACCAGTATTACACGGTATCGATTTTAAAGCACCATCGGGTTCTGTAATTGCTTTAGTAGGAAGTAGTGGTTCAGGGAAATCGACTATTGCAGGCTTATCGGCAACGTTTTTAAATCCTAAATCTGGACAAATAACTATTGATGGTGAAGATTTGACAAAAGTAAAACTGAATAGCTTTAGAAAGCATTTAGGAGTCGTGCTGCAGGACGAATTTTTGTTCGAAGGCACCATTCGTGAGAACATTTTGTTTCCAAGACCAAATGCCACCGAAGCACAACTACAAGCCGCTGTAAAAGCAGCCTATGTTAACGAGTTTACAGACCGTTTTGATAAAGGTTTAGAGACTTTAATTGGAGAAAGAGGTGTCAAGCTCTCAGGAGGACAACGACAGCGTATCGCCATTGCGAGAGCGATTTTAGCCGACCCAAAAATTATTATTTTAGATGAAGCAACCTCGAATTTAGATACCGAAAGTGAAGCGTTAATTCAAAAAAGTTTAGCCGAATTAACTAAAAACAGAACCACTATTGTGATTGCCCACAGACTGAGCACCATTCGTAAAGCAGATCAAATTCTGGTAATTGAAGCAGGTAAAATTGCGGAGCGTGGTAATCATGACGATTTGATTGCTTCAAAAGGGAGGTATTTCGATTTATATACTTATCAGGCTAAGATATAAAAGTAATAAGAATTATTTTATACCTTATCTATTTTTTAATAGAACGTTATTTTTGCAACTTATTTTATTAATACGTGTTCATGACTAAATGTATTTCTACATTTTTATTTTTTTTAATAATAACTACTTTCAGCGCAAGTACTTTAGCAGCACAGTCTGTAAAAAGTGAGTATTTAAAATATTTAGATTCTGCTGACCGTGTTTTTGAAGAATTTCCAAAACGTGCAATTCAATATTTAGATTCTATACCAGAACCAGTTGAGGAGTCTATAAAAGGTCATGTTGCCGAATATTACCAATTAAAAGGTTTTATAAGTGATAGGTCTAATAATACCGCTGAGGTTTTTCAAAATTTCTTGATGGCTCTTAAGTATGCAAAAACCGAAAATAATTATGACATCGCAGGAATGGCTTCAATTGAGTTATTCTATAATAGTTATTTCATTAAAAAGGACTCGACGGCTTTTAATTATCTTAATGATGCTGAAACATATTACAAAAAGGCTAATAACAGTAACGGTCTTGCAGAAGCGCAACAGATGTATGCTTATGTAGAACTTTTTAAGAAAAACTATGGCAAAAGTAACACCTTAATTTTACAATATCTTCCAGAGTATCAAGCCATAAAAGACGATAGTTATTATTACATGTACGCCTTATTTATGTTGAGTTCTAATTATATTCATCAAGGAGACGCAAGCAATTCACATAAATATTTTAACCGTCTAAAAGCTTTAAAAAGTGATACTACAATTTCTAAGCGCCTTCATGATGTACACAAAGTGTCAATAAATACCTGTATTGCAGAACATCATTTTGATAAAAAAACAATGGATTCAACCTTGTATTATCTCAAAAAGGCAGGAGAATTAAGGTATGCAATGAATAATAGCGATATCAAGCTTTATTTTAAACTCTATGCAGATTATTATAATCATTATAACGACTTGGAAGGTAAAGCAAGATATTTAGATTCTCTTTCTCATTTTCAAAATAACTTATTAGAAAAAAATATAACAGCAAGCTTAAAAATTAATGAATCTCTGGAAAAATCTGAGGATTTATTAGAGGCCGAAACTAATAAAAAACACTTCAATAGAAATTTAATAATAGTACTAAGTATACTTATTTTCATTCTCTGCTTTGTAGTCATCATTCGTTATAAAACGATTAAACAAAAAATAAAAGAATTTACAAAGCGCGATAACGAATTTACATTTTTAAAAACGAACCACGAAAAATTAAAAGTTAAGGTTCGTGGTTTAGAGGATTATATTAGTGAGGTTAAAAAGGAGGTAAAAACAATTTCCTTAATAGATAGTGAAATAGAACAACGATTTAGAATTAAGGAGTTGTATAAAAACATCCATCACAATTCCTCTACATTATTGAAAAAAGGAGAAAGCCATTTAGATCTTATAAATGAATTAAATGTCGATTTCTTTTCACAAATTGAAGAAAAACATCCGCAACTAAATCATTCAGAGATTATAGTTTGTTACTATATCTTTATTGGATTTAAAAACAAAGAAATTGCTACATTTTTAAATACTTCCTATCGAGCAGTAGAAAGCAAGCGTTATCGCATACGTAAAAAGTTAAATTTTGTAAAGGAAGAAGCACAATTGTTAGAATACCTTTACGAGAATTTTAAGTAGACTAATTCTTCATTTCGTTGATTTTATGCGCTTTTTATTGTTGTGCGTGGTAAGTGCGTGGTAAAATATTGGTCTTATTTTAAAAGGTTATAGATATTTGATTAATAATTCAAATCAAATTTATAACAATGAAAAAAATCTACACTTTACTATTTTTAGTCTTTACGATTGTTACTTATTCTCAATCTTCAGATTACAAAACGGCTGCTACAAAAAAAGGAAGTAATTACTTCGATATTGTAAATCAAACACGTCAAGAATTTAAGAAATTAAAAGAATCAAATCAATTTGAAAAAGCACAACAAAAAGCACAAAAGCATTTTGAGCGCTGGGCATTTTATTGGAGAGATAGAGTAGATGCTGCTGGTAATTTTCCAAGCGAGCTTCAAGGTTATTATAATGCAGGAATTATAGATTCTAAAGGAAAACTAAAAACAGCAGAAGATATTAGCGCTAATAAATCTGGTGTTACAAATCAACAATGGACAAATATTGGTCCGCAAACAGTTCCAGATGCTAATGGATATCCTAACAATCCACAAATGGGACGTTTAACCAATTTTTTAAGGTATGAACATGCTACAGATGCAAATCAAAATGTCCTTTTTGTAAGTGCACCAGTTGGAGGCGTTTGGAAATCTACAGACAACGGAGTTACTTGGACGCCAAAACTTGATTTTATAGCAGGTATTGGTGTTACAGATATAAAAAGTAGTGCTACAGATATAAACAATCCAGGAACAATTTACGTTTCGACTGGCGATTATGATGCTGCACATATTAAATCTATTGGTGTTTTAAAATCTACAGATTTTGGAGAGACCTATCAATCTACAGGTTTAACTTTTAGTTTAGAGGATCAAGAATCGCTTTCAAACTTAATTGTAATCGATGCCAATACTGTTATTGTTGGAACTAATAAATTTATAAAAAAAACCACTGATGGTGGAGCCACTTGGAATAATGTATTTGCGCACAATTACAATGATGCAGTTATTGGTAAGTTTCATAGAAATGGAACAAATATTATGGCTTGTGATAGTTGGGGTGGTTTATTATTTTCTTCTAATAATGGTACAACTTGGACACAATTAATACCAGAAGGAACTAATCCAGAAAGGCATGCTTCAACCAGTAACCAAGCAGGTGTTTTTTATATTCAAAATAAGGCAGGACAAGTATTCACTTACAATCCAAGTGCTACAACACCTACCTTAACTGCTATAGGTATACCAACTACCAACTATAAACCTCAAGGTGAATACAATCAAGCTATTGCTGTAAAAAACGGTTTAATTATTAGTGGTGGTGTAGATGCTATTAATTCTGAAGATAATGGAGCAGTTTGGTACACAACATTAAATAATGCTTGGGAATCTAATTCAGATGAAGGCTCTTATGGTCATGCAGACATTCATGAAATGGGCACTTTAGATGCTGGTTACTCATTTTGGACAGTAAATGATGGAGGCTTGACCTTTGTTACCTACCCATCAATTTCAACCGAAAAACCTACTGTAGACTATAAATCAAGTGGAGTTTTAGTAACGCAATTATATTCTGTTGCTATCTCTCCACAAAGTGAAGATCATATTATTATGGGTAACCAAGATAACGATGGTTATAGTCAAGAAACTGTAAATGGCACATTAAAATGGGTGTCTGGTAGAGTTGGTGATGGTACGTGTACAGCAATAGATTACAACGACTCTGGTGTGCGCTATCTTGGTGCACAAAACGGTGGACTTATAAGAGTAGATAATGGTTTTGCAGGTAACTTAGATGGTACACCGGTTTTAGATGCCGATTCTGGACCAGCAGCAGGAGCTCCATTTGTATGGACGCTAAAAATGAACTCTACAATTCCTAACACCTTATATGCAGGATTAGCCGATGTTTATAAAACTTCAAATAAAGGGACGTCTTGGACTAACTTAAATTCTGGCGCAGGACAAATTGAATATATTGAAACTTTTGGTAGTAATTTATTGGTTATAGGTACAAATTCAATACAAAAATCTAATAATGATGGTGTTACTTGGGCTCCAATAACACAACCAGATGCTACAGCAAAAATGAACTCTATATCGTTAGATCAAAATAACACTAACACTGTTTATGCTACTGTAAGAGGTTATAATGATGGTTCTAAGGTATATAAATCTATAAATGGAGGTGTTAACTGGACAAATATTTCATCTGGTTTACCTAATATTAAAATGACACAAGTGGTTTTAAAACAAAACCAAGGTGAGGAAATTCTTTTTGCTGGAACAGAAATTGGGGTTTATTATAAAGTAGGAACCGAGGCTTGGGCAAAACTTGGCGAAGGCTTGCCAAATGTAAACGTAAGTGATATTGAAATTAATTATACTGCAGATAAACTCGTCGCAGGTACTTTTGGAAGAGGGTTATGGAATATTAGTATAGATAATAATACTCTTGGAATAAACGAAGTTCCTACTATAGCAAATCAAGCACCTTATATTTATCCTAACCCCATTACAGATGGTAATTTAAATATTAAATTATCGAAATCAAATAGTGAATTTAATTATGTAATATATAATGTAATCGGAGGGTTAATTAGAAAAGGAAAATTAATGATAGGAAACAATACCATTGATGTAAATAATGTAGCAGCAGGTATTTATATAATTAGAATGACAGATGGTAAGACAGTATCTTCTCAAAAGATCATTATTAAATAACTTAACTAACTAACTATTTAAATATAATTCCAAAACATGAAAGAGCCTTAAAATGGGGCTCTTTTTTATTCAAATAAAATAAACTATAGAATTTAGGTGCAGAGTAACTTAACTTATTATATTTGCAGTCCAAATCCATTTCCCTCATTTTGAACGTATTTACTAAATATAATTCATTATGAAATTAAAATTACTCTCTATACTTTTTATCGTTTTTCAATTTAGTTTTTCCCAAAACTTAGGCCAAGGTTACATTGCAAACGACCTCGTACAACATCCAATGCAGCCATTGGCAAAACCTGGTTATTTGGCTTCGGTTCAGGATCCCTCATTTCCCAGTACGCAAATCAGGCGTATTACACAGGCAACACCTGGAAATTTTATCGTGCCAATGTACAACACTATTCAATCCTGGAATGCGGATGAAAGCTTAATGATTGTGTATGGTGGAGGTGTCCATAAATTGTTAAACGGACAAACGTACGCGTTTATAAGAGATATGACAGATATAAATCCTGATGATTTAGAAGCCATTTTCTGGTCGTTTACAGATCCCGATGTTCTGTTTTATATGGATAACAATAACGATAATTTGTATAGCTATAATGTACAAACACAGGTTAAAACGGTTATTGTAAATATAAGAACCATAAGTGGCTGTACTGAGGCATTATCCGGTGGAAACGATATACAAATGATGTCTTGGGATAACGATGTTTTTTCTTTTAGATGCGGTAATACATCAGCTTACTATTATAGAATTTCTACAAATACGTTAACGAGTTTTAATATAGCAAATCTTTCATTTAATGCTCCAATGCCTTTCCCGAGTGGAAACTTATTTCTTCATCGTGGAAATGTGTATGATGCTAATGGAGACTTTGTACGTAGTTTAAATCTGGATAATGTTGCAGAACATAAATGTATTGGCAAGTTAAGTAATGGAGATGATGCTGTATTTGCTATTGCTTTCGAGCAAGGTCCAAGTGGTGGTTGTCAAGGTACTTTGGTTGCACATAATGCAACAACAGGACATTGTTTTTCCGTAACACCAACAGGTGACTATGGGTATCCAAAATCTGGAACGCACTTGTCTGCATTAGCACATAAAAATACCGAAGGTGGTTGGGTTGCCGTGTCTTCATTAGGATTTCAACAAGATGGTGTTCAAATTTTAGATCAGGAATTATTTATTGCAAAAGTAAATGAGTTAGATGCCGATGTGTACCGAGTTGCACACCATAGAAGCGATGAAGATGATATTGATTATTGGGGAGAACCACACGTAACTATTAGTCCTTCAGGTACTCGTTTACTTTTTGGAAGCGACTGGAGTGGGACAGAAGATGGTATCTCGGTAGATAGTTACGTAGCAGAATTAAACAGTTTTACACTGTCCACACTTGAAAACACAATAGCTAATACTGAAATTAAAATTGTTACAGATTCCAATCATGAAAGATTATCTGTATTTATGGATCATGAAGGAGCAGTGAATTTTACCATTTATAATATTTCTGGACAGGCGGCTTTACAGTCTAAACTTAATGCTGATAAAACCATTAATATTTCAACATTATCCAACGGTTTGTATTTTATTAATTTATCTTTTAATGGGCAGTCTCAAACCTTGAAATTTATTAAGTAATAATATCTTTAAAATAAGAATTTTCCTGGTGTTTTTTAATGGCTTTACGAGAGAGAATAATGCCAATAATAAGCGATACAAAAGCACCAAGCCAAATTCCAGGAATAAAGTCTATAAATAGGAAAAAATCGTAGGCACCATGAAAAAGGATGGCTAAGCCCAGACCTGTAAGATTACACAATATTCTATTCTCAGCAAATTTGGCTTTTCCCATAAAATAACCCATTAAAATTCCAAAGGTTGCGTGTGCAGGAATTGCTGTAAAAGCCCTGAGTAATGCTGTAGATGGTCCGCTGTCCAGTACATAAAAAATATTTTCGGTAGCAGCAAAACCCATAGAAACCATTACAGCGTAAACAATGCCATCAAAAGGTTCGTTAAAGGCTTTAAGGCGTTGTGCAAAAAGGAAAACAATGATGTATTTACTTAATTCTTCAGAAAAACCAACTACAAAAAAGGCCTGAATAAACTGGTCGAAGACACTTAAATCATCGACTATCGGCAAGACCGAATTAAAAACCATGTAGAAAATGGTTGTTATTATAATACTCACAACTGCTCCCAGTAAAAAAGAAACGATAAGCAAGCGAATAGGCTCTTTTTCATATTTATCCATTAAATAAATGTAAAAAATAACAATAGCTACAGGAGCGAGTGCGTAAAGAATTAAATCCATAGAACGAAAGTAGAAAATAATGTTTTAATTGTATGGCTTCTTGTTACAATTTCGATAGAATAAATAGAAATCACTTGAAGTGACATTAATAATATTATGATTATAAAGTGTGTCAGTTAGAGAGAAATGCTTTTTAGCATTTTTATCGAGAACTATGCACTATAAGTTGAATTTTTTGCTAATGCTTTCAAGAACAAACTCATAATACTTTTTATTACTTTCTACAAAGTGTTTATTGGTTTTGGAGTATTTTAAAAGCTGTTTAAAATTTTCAGGTGTAACTGTTTTTAAAGCTTCAACTTCTTCTTTTTGGGGTATTAATGCTGAAAGCGATACATGTAATTCGGCTATAAATGTATGATGAAATTCATTATCAATAATTCCGTTAGGATAAGACTGAAAACATTTGAAAACACCAATTTTTTCTAATTTATTTTCAGAAATCTCTAAACCAATTTCTTCTTTAATTTCCCGAACTGCACCAGAAGTTAAAGTCTCGCCAGCATCAATATGTCCAGCGACGCTAACATCCCAAAGTAACGGGCAAATTATTTTTGAAGCTGCGCGTTGTTGTAAAAGTATTTCGCCATTTGTAGTATAAAACCAGATATGTACAGTATTATGGTAATACCCTTTTGCGTGAATCTCGCTCTTTAAAGCCGATGTTCCAGTTGGTTTCCCACCTTGGGTTACAATGTCTATGCGTTCTTCTTTCATACTAAAAAAAGCCTCAAAAAAAGAGGCTTGATATTGATTATAATTTGTCGTTTAACAATTATTTAAAATACGAAAACGTTTCACCATCTTCAATTTTTAATAATGTTTCGTAAATTAATTTAATCACATTTTCCACGTCATCTTTATGTACCGTTTCAACAGTAGTGTGCATATAACGCAACGGTAAAGATATTAGAGCAGATGCCACACCACCATTACTGTAAGCAAAAGCATCGGTATCTGTACCTGTGGCACGAGAGCAAGCAGCACGTTGAAACGGAATTTTCTTTGCCTCTGCAGTATCTGTAATTAAATCGCGTAATTTTTGCTGTACAGCAGGCGCGTAAGCAATTACTGGTCCTTTTCCATTTTCCACATGACCTTGTTTCTTTTTATCGATCATTGGTGTGGTGGTATCATGCGTTACATCGGTAACAATAGCTACGTTTGGATTAATTCTGTCGGTAATCATTTGTGCACCACGTAAACCAATTTCTTCCTGTACAGAGTTGGTAATGTACAATCCAAACGGTAGTTTTTTCTTATTCTCTTTAAGTAATCGTGCTACTTCGGCAATCATAAAACCACCCATTCTATTATCTAAAGCACGACATACAAAATTCTTTTTATTTAGAATATGAAATTCGTCTGGATAGGTAATTACACAGCCCACGTGTACACCAAGTTTTTCTACTTCTTCTTTAGTTGTGCAACCACAATCTATAAAAATGTTGTCTGGCTTTGGTGGCTCTTCTTTAGATTTATTACGTGTATGTATGGCTGGCCAACCAAAAACGCCTTTTACAATGCCTTTTTTGGTGTGAATGTTTACAATTTTACTTGGAGCAATCTGGTGATCGCTACCGCCATTTCTAATCACGTAAATTAATCCGTTATCGCTTATATAGTTAACATACCAAGAAATTTCGTCTGCATGACCTTCTATCACCACTTTGTATTTTGCCTTTGGGTTTATAACACCAACTGCAGTACCATAGGTATCTGTAATAAATTCATCTACATACGGTTTTAGGTAGTCCATCCATATTTTTTGTCCATCCCATTCGTAGCCTGTTGGGGCAGCGTTGTTTAAATAGTTCTCTAAAAAAGTCATCGACTTTTTATTAAGTATGCTTTGTTTTGCCATTGTATAAATTTTTCACTAAAATAACAATATTCAGTATTAATTAACAGTTAGCAACCGTATAATTATTAATTTTGTGATAGAATTATAAAACTTTTGGAACGGTTTTAGCGTAACTCTTTATATGAAACACATTGTATTACTTTTATTAGTGTTTCCGATGTTAATTTTCGGACAATCACCAGAGGTTGAACAAGATTCAACAGAGGTGGAGTACATGATAATTGAAGGTGATTCTATTCCACGTGAAGCTATAAACCTTGAAGAAGTCATGCTTTTGCATAAGCTGAAGTTTGATAGTAAAGAAAACAGAAGACGCTATTATATTTTAAGACGAAAAACCATTAAAGTTTATCCTTATGCCAAATTAGCAGCCGAACGTTTAACCGCTTTAAACGAACGTTTGGAGACATTAGATTCTAAGCGAAAGAAAAAGCGCTATGCTAAAACAGTACAAAAATATATAGAAAATGAGTTTTCTGCCGAATTAAAAAAAATGACCAGAACCGAAGGGCAAATTCTTATAAAACTCATTCACAGACAAACAGGGAAAACCACTTTTACGCTTATTAAAGAACTTAGAAATGGCTGGCGTGCCTTTTGGTTTAACAATACAGCGAGCCTCTTCGATATTTCGTTAAAACGCGAATTTGACCCTGAAAACGTTAAAGAAGATTATTTAATTGAAGATATATTGCAACGCATGTTTCAGCAAGGATTGCTGGTAGAGCAGAAGCCAGCTGTAGAATTCGATTTTTTTGAATTAACCGACAAATGGTTAAACGAGGATGACAACGACGAAGCCACCCAAGAAAAATCTAAATCTTAATGCGCATACAAACCCAACAGGAAGAACTTTGGAATGCAATAACTCACGGCCTTGGCGCACTTTTAGGCGTTATTGGTTTAATACTTTTAATACTCAAAGATTCCCAAAAAACCGAATACAGTTTATTTAGTGTAGTTATTTATGGCGCTTCTATAATTGTACTCTTTACAGCCTCTACAGCATATCATTCTATTAAAAACGAAAGACGCAAACATACCTTTAGAATTATAGACCACATTAGTATTTACCTGTTAATAGCAGGAACCTATACGCCAGTTTTACTCATTACCTTAGAGCAAAGTTTGGGCTGGACTTTATTTGCAGTTGTTTGGGGCATTGCCGCTTTTGGTGTTGTGCTAAAACTCTTTTTTACTGGCAGATTTAATGTGTTTTCTACACTTTTATACTTAGTAATGGGTTGGCTAATAATTTTCGATTTTGCCGAACTTAAAACCTTAATGCCACAAGAAGGCATTACTTTACTCATGCTTGGTGGTGCAGCCTACACGATTGGGATCATTTTTTATGCTCTGGAAAAAAAACGTTTTTACCATGTTATTTGGCATTTGTTTGTACTGGCTGGAGCTGTGTTTCACTTTTTAATGGTGTACTGGTTTGTGGTTTAGGGTTTGGGAAGTTTGGTATTAAATGACTTAGTTTTTTACCTTCGCAGCCTCTATACGAATAAATTCTGGCAAATAACTTGGAACACAATTTTTCGCTACCATTTCATCTTTGTAAAGTCCTGTTTTTTCTCCAATAGCAATACATCTATCACGGTACTTTTCTTGCCATTTCCCTATTTGTCCGGCTGTATAATTCATTGCCCATTGCACTTCAGGTGCTTCTTTCATTAGGTTGTTTTCAATTAAATCGAGCAATTCTTTTGTGTTAGTTTGGTTAGTGTTTCCCATCCATCTTAATCGTGCTTGATAATACCAAAATACTCTCCTTTGTAATTTAGACGAACTGTCTATCCAAGATTCTATAAGGGAAATTAACTTTTTGTCTTTAGTTAATTGATTAGCCATTAACCAATCGATTAAATGGTTTTGCTCATCGAATTCGTGTTGCTGGATATCGTTATCCAATTGGTTAATTACTTCTTGATTCAAGAACTTTTTATCCATTATTAAAATTGCTAATTGACGAGGCAGAAAGTCTCTTGTAGACCAAAGTTCCATCGCTAAATCGTGATCTTTTTTTATTGATTTTGCAATTTTTCTTAAATCTCCCAATTTGGTTGTCTCCTTATTGATTTGACTTCGAATTTTATTTGCTTTTAAAGATAGTTTCATGTTGTTAATTATATTGGTGCTATTAAGTTTTTAAATAAAAAACATTTCAATGTTTTTAGGGCAGTAAACGAAAATAACACATTTCGTTTACTCTATCAAGTTAGATAAAACTCCATTTACATCTAAAAAAGGGTATACAATTTATAGATTTACAACTTTTGTTCTAATTTTTTAGTAAAAACAAGTATTTATACTCTATTTTACTGATGTACAGTTGTTTAAATTTGATTTAAGTATTAAAACACTTTAAAATATTAAACATTATTAATAGAAATTAAACAACTAAATTATTTTATTATGAAAACTAAAACTTTTATACTCACGTTTGTTTCTTTATTTTTTTTAACAGGAATGTTTGCTCAAGATTTACATTTGAAATTTAAAATTGTAAATAATTCGGGAGTTACTCTCAATGGTGTTTATGTGTCTGAAACTGTAAAGGAAGAATGGGGAGAGGATATTATTCCTGAAAATTATTTTCCTAATAATTCAACTGTCGAAGTTTCGATACCTATAACAGATAAAACCCTTTGCATATACGATATAAAAATAACCGATCGTGATGATGAAGGCCGAGTTTTCCCGGAAATTGATTTTTGCGAAGTAAGCATGATTACATTTTTTACAGGTGAAGATGGTGACGTTTATTACAAAACAGAATAAGTGTTACTTGAGATGCAAGGAGAGGTAATTATTCTTTAATTTGCGAAGATTGCTTTAATGAGCTTTACAATATTTCTTTAACGAAATATGGCTATTTATCTCAAAGCTTAAAATTACTGCAAAAAGTCAATACCATAATAAACCGCTTCGAAAGTTATTAAAGCCAATGCCCATTTGTAGTCGTCACTGTCTTTATCCAATTCGTGATACAATTTCGCCAGTTTTGTTAGTTTCGTGGCTTCCTCGTTGTCAATAAACGCATCGACTTCTAAGGCATTGCTTGGACGGAAATCGTAAAACGGGTTACGCAAAAAGGTTCTTCGGTCTGTGTTTTTAACTACATAGGCGAGTTGGTCGTCGTGTAAGGTTATTAAGTAGTAATCCTTGTTATCTTGGTTTCTGCTTACTGTTCCTATTGGTTTTTCGGCAGTATTTAATAACGTGCTATGGTTTATCATTTTACCTAAATAGGTACTATTAAAATAAATCTTCATCTCGTTGTCTTTAAGATCGTAGAAAATTTCAAAATTGCTACCTGCAACAAAAATTCTTGAAGTTACCTTAAATTGTCCTCTGTCTAAACGCCTGAAAGCAATAATTTTATCGCCATTTAATGTTTGTATTACGCCATTAAACCGTCTTGTAAACGATTTACTGTAATTAAAATCTATAGTATTAGAAATCTCTTCTATAAATTCGGGTTTCCATGGTGTAAGGCTGCTTTTTTTAGAGCGTACTTTGGCAATAAGTTGGTTTTTCTCCTTTTCTAAAACAGCAGGTGGCTGGTCGGCTTTAGATTTTTTTATCACCCAGCGAATTAAGAGTATAAAACCAGTTAACGGAATAACCACAAAAAGAATGGTGAGAATAAGTAAAAGTGTTTTCATGTGCAATCAGGCTTTTAAAAAATCTTCATATTCGTAAAAAAAGGCTTCAAAAGCACTCATTTTTTCGTTAAAGAATACCATAACTTCCTGCCAGTTATTTTTATTATGGATGGATACTTTGTAACCCAGTGGGACATAAATTCTTGAAATTTCTTTACCATTTTCTAAGTAATATTCTTCTTCAAAAATGGCATCAGGAAGAAATTCGGTTTTTAATATGGTTTTTAACTGGTTGAGTTTTTCCCAGTAGTTAATGCGGTTCTCCAAATCGTCTTCTAAATCTAAACTCACATGAGCACTTTTGTTATCGAAATGAAATTTAAAGCTAAACCCTTTTATTTTGGTATTATATAAAATCCATTTTGTAGGGAAAGATTTCCCGAAACTGGTCCAGAATAACTGTTTTAATTGTTTTGATTCTTCTTTTGAAAACACTTTTTTTAGCTAAAAGTTAAAATATATTAGTTAGAGATTTATTCATTTTTGTAAATCTTGTCAGTTCGAGTGAAATTGATTTTCAGCAATTTTGTATCGAGAACGATTAATAAATGTAATTATTCTCTATACAAATGGTGTCATGCTGCAACAAATGACTGTAACGGACAACTAAATAAAATACGCAATTACAATTGCTGTAATAATAGTTAATAATTTGGTGATATTAAATTTATGGCCTTCGTTACTTTCAAATAAAATGGTGGTGGAAATATGTAAAAAGATACCAATAACGATGGCAGAGATTTGAATACTATACGTGTTGAAAAAATTAAAATTAGCAGATAAATAAACACCTAAAGGCGTCATTAATGCAAATAATAATAAAAATGCTATGGCTTTGCTTTTAGCCATTTTAGAGGCTAAAAAGAACGTAGATAAAATAATGGCTACAGGTAATTTATGTATAATAATACCGTAAATTAAATTGGTATGCCCATCCATAGGAATACCCTCTAAAATACTATGAATACTTAAACTTATAAATAACAGCCATGGAAACGCGGTGGCATTCTTACTAATATGTACATGACCGTGTTCTGCTCCTTTAGAGAAAAACTCTAAAATAATTTGCAATAAAATACCAGCCATTATAAACAAGCCAATGCTTTTATAATCGCTATTATAAACTTCTGGTAAAAAATGAAAAACTGTAATAGACAGTAAAAAAGCACCACTAAAGGCTAATAACAATTTTAAGTGTTTTGGTTGATTTGGCTTTAATAAAAATACAACTAAAAAACCTAAAACAACCGAAACTATAGGAAGGATAATGTTTAAAAGCATGCGCTATTTAAAAATAAGGATTAAACGTTCAGAATTATTTTTATGGTATTTATTTAACTTATAATCGCCAAAAACATCTAGTAAATGCACGCCAGCATTATCGAACAATACTTCAAAATCTTCTAAAGTAAAAGCACGTACGCGCTCTTGAAATTTAAATTCTTGATTTTCGGCTGTAAAAGAAATGTCTTTAATAATATAACCGTTTTCCACATAACGTTTCTGGTTAAATGCAATACCTTCAACTACTTTGGTGTTTTCGGTTACCAAATTATCGATAATATAATTGCTATTTAAAAAATCTATAACACCAAAACCTGTGTCATTTAAATCGGCTTTTATAGCTTTAATGGTATTAAGATTATCTTCTTCGTTTGTAAAATACCCAAAACTTGTAAAGAGGTTAAACACAGCATCAAATTGTTCGTGGTACGGTTTACACATGTCATGTACCTCGAATTTTAGTGTCTCATTTTCAAATTGTTTGGCATAAGCAATACTGTTTTCAGACAAATCTACGCCAGTTACATTATAACCCATTTTGTTAAGATAAATAGCATGACGACCTTTACCACAGGCGAGATCGAGGATTTTTCCGTTTTCAGGAATATTTAAGTAATTGGTAAGATTTTGCATAAAGCTTTCAGCTTCGGCATAATCTCTGTCTTTATATAAAATATGGTAAAATGGCGTGTTAAACCATGAAGCATACCAAGTAGTGTTGTCTTTAATCATATTAATTTCTCATGAAAATGAGAATCTGGTTTTAGTTTATTACGTGTTCGAACAAAAATAGAGTATTTTTGCCTTGTATTAGACGAAAATAATGGAAGATAATTTCAAAATGGTAGCCAAAACTTTATTTGGTTTTGAAGACATATTAGCAAAAGAACTCACGCAACTTGGTGCACAAAATGTAAAACAAGGTGTGCGAAACGTTAGTTTTGTTGGCGACAAAGGGTTTATGTACAAGGCTAATTTAGGCATTAGAACAGCCATAAAAATTTTAAAGCCCATACAAACGTTTCGTGTGAATAATGAAAAGGATTTGTACACCAATGTGTATAAAATGAAGTGGGATAAATACATGAAATCTTCTGGAACACTGGCAATAGATGCTACAGTGCATTCTAAGGCTTTTACCCATTCGCAATACACAGCATTGAAGGTTAAAGATGCAATTGTCGATAAATTTCGAGATGACACTGGCGAAAGACCCAACGTCGATTTACGTTTTCCAGATTTAAAAATTAATGTACATATAGACCGGTCGGTTTGTACTATTTCTCTGGATACGTCGGGAGAATCGTTACACAAACGTGGTTACAAATCTGCTACTAATATTGCGCCAATTAACGAGGTTTTAGCAGCGGGTTTAATTATGCTTTCTGGTTGGGATGGCCAAACAGATTTTATGGACCCAATGTGTGGTAGTGGGACTATTTTAGCCGAAGCAGCCATGATAGCCTGTAATATTCCACCAAATTTAATGCGTAAAGAATTTGCGTTTGAGCGCTGGAACGATTGGGATGTAGAATTGTTTGAAAAAATTGAAGAATCCCTTTTAAAGAAAACCAGAGATTTTCACCATAAAATTATTGGTTATGATAAGTCACCAAGTGCAGTTGCTAAAGCAAAAGACAATGTCAAAAATGCACATTTAGACGAGTTTATTACTATAAAGCATGAAGATTTTTTTAAGACGCAAAAAGCAGGAGAGAATAAGCTACACATGGTATTTAATCCACCTTATGGCGAGCGCTTAGATATAGAAATGGAAAGTTTTTATAAAAATATTGGCGATACCTTAAAACAAAATTATCCAAATACAGACGCCTGGTTTATTACCTCGAACTTAGAGGCTTTAAAACATGTAGGCTTACGTCCTTCGCGTAAAATTAAATTAATGAATGCCAAGTTAGAATCGCGTTTGGTGAAATACGTTATGTACGAAGGGAGTAAAAAAGGTAAGTATATGAACAATTAACTTATTGTGATTAAAGACTTAAGAACAAATCTAAAACCTATATCTCGTTTAACTCTGTTTTTGAGTTTACCATGGTTGTTGGTAATCGTTTTAGGTTGGTTTGTTATGCCATACACGCGAGGCTATTTAAAAGAAATTATAGCTTTTGGTTTTTTAACGCTTATCTGTCTTGCACTCGCGTTACTATTTAACAATAGAAATAAAGTACAGTGGTTTTTGTGGTTTCTATTATCGGTATTAGCCTTTATAAAGTTAAGTTTTTACATTAATTATGGTGTTAAATTGAGTGCTTCGGCCTTATTCGTGATTTTTGAAACAAATGCAACCGAAGCTTCAGATTTTGTTACAAATTATTTTAATATCAAGATTATTGGTTTACTCTTATTATTTACCGTTGTACTTATTATTTCTGTTTTTTATAGTAGAAAAACTCAAATTTCAAATTTTACCATTTCTAAGTCTTTAAAGTACTTATGTATTGGTACAATATTCATTTCAGCTTTTTGTATTTATTATAAATTATCCAGAGAAAATTTAGTTTTAAATAGCTTAATTTCTTATCAAGATTATAAAACAGCAAAAGCTAATTTAAAAGAAACTTTAGCGAAAGAAGACACAAACGCATTACAAAGAGTTACTACTTTAAACGAGCAGCAAACCTATGTTGTGGTTATTGGTGAGTCTATTTCCAACTGGCATATGCAGTTGTATGGTTATGAGCGGGAAACGAATCCTAAATTAACTGAGATAAAAAACGAACTACTCATTTTCGATAGCGTTATCACTCCAAATGTGCACACCATCGTGGCTTTAGATAAAATTTTAACGCTGTCAGATTACAACAATCCTAACAAGAAAGAAAACGCTTCGATTGTACAGTTGGCAAACAAAGCTGGTTTCGAGACGTTTTGGATTTCCAATCAAAAACCTGTTGGATTACACGAAAGCATACCAACCTTAATTGGTAGTGCCGCAAAACACAAAAATTTTATTGCTACAGACCATTCGGGTTACGATATATATGATGAAAAGCTACTACCATATTTACAGAAGGCATTAAATAATAAGGCAAATAAAAAAATGATTTTCTTACATTTAATAGGCAATCATTCACGGTATTTAAGGCGTTACCCAAAAGCTTATCAGGTTTTTAACACAGAAAGGGAAGCAAGCCCATTTAAACACAAACGTGCCATTACATTAATAAACGAGTACGATAATGCTACACTGTACAACGATTTTGTGCTACGTGAAATAATAGAGGAGGTGAGACGTAAAGACGAAAACAGCTATGTTTTGTATTTATCAGACCATGGTGATGATGTGTTCGATACATTCGATTTTGTAGGGCATAACGAATATCACGCGACACCACCAATGTACGAAGTACCTTTTATTGTCTGGTTTTCTAAAGACTATAAACTAAAGAATCCAGAATTGATTAAAAGTGATAGCTTAGTTAGGCGACCATACGTTTTAGATGATTTTATACATTCTTTTTCCGAAATTAGTAATATTTCTTTTGATGAGTTTAATGCTGAAAAAAGTATATTTAGTTCTTATTTTAAGAAAAAACCAAGATTAATTAAGCAAGGAGAAGACTATGACAAAAGGTAGGAAAATATTCATCTTCGCACTGTTCTGCTTGCTAATTATAGGATTTTTATATAAATACAGTCCAAGACGCATAGAGTTTTTAGGACATTATGACAAAGTTTTTCCACACAAAGTAAACAGCCTTCAAAAGCAAAAAGAAGCTTTAAAATATTTTAATGGTGTTGAATTAGACTTAGTCTATCATGCCAAAGAAGATTTTCTGGAAGTTAACCATCCTCCAGACAAAACTATTGGATTAACGTTTAAAAGCTATTTAGAACAAATAGAAGCTAACACGTTTCCGTTTTTATGGTTAGACATTAAAAAGTTAGACACGACAAATGCAGAAGCTATTCTTTTTAAGCTGAATGCTTTATTCGATAAAAAAAATTACCCGAAAAATAAGATACTAATTGAAACACAACAACCCGAAACGCTTGTAGATTTCGTAACTTTTGGATACAAAACCAGTTATTATTTAAAACCAGGATTAATTAATTATGCTGCCAAAGATTTAAAAACCGAAATTGCTTATATCGATTCAATTCTAAAAGCCCAACCGGAAATAGGAATATCTTCCAGCTTTGAAGATTATAATGTTTTAAGAAACAATTTTCCAGAAAAAACTAAATACATTTGGGCAATTACAAGTGCTTATAAACCTCGTTTTAAAACGGTAAATACAATTTTAAAAGATACTACTGTAGCTATTGTACTTTCACAGTTTAATAGCTTCGGTGGTAACCGTTAATACTTTTCTTCCAATGTGTTTGTGTGATGTTGCACATGGTATGCCGTCCACATTACGAGTTCCCTTACAGGCATTTTTCCCATAAGCGGATGCGGTAAAATGTAACTATTTAAGTCGTTATCGCTCCATTTTTTCGTTTTGTATTGAAGCTTTTTGTTTTCGGCTTTAATTCGGTCTAACAAATAATTTTTATCCTTCAATGATGGGATTTTCATGTTTTTCGATGGTCCAAACGTTTTACCAGAAACCTCTGCCAAACGCTCATTATATCTATTGGTAACCGTATTATAATTGCGAACAGGTCTGTTGGCTTTTCCAAACTTAAACTTCAATATAAACTTTGGTAAACTTAAAGCATCATTTAAAGCTTTAATGCTTTGTAATAAATGTAAGGTATGCTGTCCAGTCGTCCATTTTCCTTCTGGTGCATATTGCCATTTTTCAGGATCTTGAGATTCCAGAAATTGATAAAGTTTGTTGTGGGTATCTTCTAATAAATCGGCAATGGCTTCCTTATCCATTATTTGTTTTTCTTAAATATAGGAATAAAATAAGAAATTGTATAACCATATCCAACACCAAAATTACCACTATCGTAAGTTTTATTAAAACCAGGAATGTATAGATTTTCAAAGTTTCCTGGATTCTTTTCAGAAAGCGTACCTTTTAATTGCGCATTAATACCCACAAAGAGATTGTTTAAGACTTCGGCTTTAATACCAATAATAAGTTCTAACCAAGAAGCGGAGAGTCCGCCAAATTCAACACTTTCAGTATTTGTAAATTGTGGTTGCCAAAATTGATTTTGGTTATAAATAGTATAACTGTTTCTGGTTTGAGAAAAGGTGCTAAAACCAACTCTAAAGCCACTGTAAATCATATTATTCATGTTTAACCAATTATTAAACATATTGTAATCTACACCAGCTTTAATGTAGCTACCATTGGCTGTAACGTCTAAAAAATCTGTAGCTGTTGTTTTTTCTTCGGTGCCCAATTCTGCAGCGAGGTATAGTTTTTTTGTAAGCCTAAAGTCACCGTTAATTTCAAAACCTTTGTATTCGTCATCAACAGCAGTACGAATAAGTTTACCAACATCTGCACCAACACGCAGCCCATATTTTTGGCTGTATTTTACAGAATCGACTACTTTTGTTTCTTCTTCCTGCGCACTTACAAGCACGCTAAAAAGTATTACAAGAGTACTAATGGCGTATTGTATAGTGTATTTCATCTTCATTTATTACAGATTGATTGTCGTTTTCTGGAGCAGCAAAATCCATCCAGTTGTCTGCATCGGGTTCTATTGTAATTATTACGTTTCTATAAACTGTTTTATAACCACATGCGCGCGATACGTAAAGATCTTCACGTGTATAAGTTATTGTTATCACATCAGGATTCCCTTCAATGGTACCATCGTCCGCTACATTATAATCTTCATATACACGATATTGCGTAGTGTCTGCATCGGTTTTTAGAGGAAGAATAATCTGGTTTACACTTGTGCCGTTGTAACCTGTTAAAACACGAGTACTATCGATAGCATCTTCAACGCGTATTCCTGTAACAACTTTTATGTTTTCGTTTAAAACAAGATCTCTAAATTCAACAACCATGCGAGGCGTAGTAAGTGTTTCTTCGCTACACAAATCGTCTCGCTCGCAACTAAAAGCAAGGGCTAAAAAGAGAAGGATGGCTATTTTTTTCATTAAACTATGTATAAATCATTCTTTACAAACACGTAATTAATTAACGCTTTTCAAGTAACACAATATTTTCAACATGGTGCGTTTGTGGGAACATATCTACAGCCTGTGTTTTAGTCACTTTATAAACAGTATCCATTAATTGCAAATCTCTGGCTTGTGTTGCACTATTGCAACTTACATAAACTACTTTTTCTGGAGCAATGTTTAGTATTTGTTTAACAACGTCTTTATGCATGCCATCTCTTGGAGGGTCTGTAATAATAACATCTGGTTTTCCATGAGTATTTATAAACTGCTCGTTAAAGACATTTTTCATATCACCAACATAAAATTCAACGTTATTAATACCATTAAATTGTGCATTCTCTTTGGCAGCAGTAATAGCGTCTGGTACAGCCTCTACACCAATTACTTTTTTTGCTTTCTTGGCAATAAACTGAGCAATGGTTCCTGTTCCAGTGTATAAATCGTAAACAAGTTCTTCGCCTTTTAATCCAGCAAATTCACGGGTTAATTTATATAGCTCGTAAGCTTGTGCAGAATTAGTTTGGTAAAAAGATTTAGCGTTTATTTTAAATTTTAGGCCTTCCATTTCCTCAAAGATATGGTCTTCGCCTTTGTAGCAAATCACTTCCTGATCGTAAATGGTATCGTTAGCTTTTTCGTTAATTACGTATTGTAAAGAGGTGATCTGCGGAAAAGCCTCTGCAACGTAATCTAACAGTAACTCACGTTTTTGTTTATCGTCTTTAAAAAACTGAACTAAAACCATAATATCGCCAGTCGAAGAGGTCCTAATCATTAATGTTCGTAATAAACCTGTTTGATTTCTGGTATTAAAAAACTCCAAACCATTATCTATAGCAAAAGTTTTAATGCTGTTTCTAATAGCGTTTGAAGGGTCTTCTTGTAAATGACACTTTTTAATATCTAAAATTTTGTCCCACATACCAGGAATATGAAAACCTAAAGCATTTCTATCTCCCAAATCTGCGTCACTTTGTATTTCTTCGAGCGTTAGCCAGCGACTATCGCTAAAAGAGAATTCCATTTTATTTCTATAGAAATAGTGTTCGGCCGAGCCTTTAATAGGTGTGACTTCCGGTAATTCAATATGTCCTATTCGCGTTAAGTTATTGGTAACTTCTTTTTGCTTATAAAATAATTGATGCTCATAGGCCATATCCTGCCATTTGCAACCACCACAAACGCCAAAGTGCTGGCATTCAGGCGTCGTTCTCTTATCACTTAATGTATGAAAAACTGTGGCTTTACCCTCGTAATAGGCTTTACGTTTTTTAAATGTTTGCACATCTACTACATCTCCAGGCACTGCGTTAGGTAGAAAAATTACTTTTCCGTCTGGTGCTTTAGCAACCGTCTTTCCTTTTGCAGCCGCGTCTATAACTTCGACGTTAGTAAAAACTTGCTTTCTATTTTTTTTTCTTGCCATAGGTGCAAAAGTAGGTTCTTTTTTAGTAGTAAAAAACACTTCGTAAAAATTTTAATTAGCTGGTATTATTTAGTAATTTGCAACTCTTAGGGATGATTTCTTTCCCACGCTGAATTTTCGACACTTCGAAAGGAAAAAGGTAGATAAGGAATGGCTTTTTTTTAACAATTAAACACATTTAAAATGGCTGTTTTAGAACAATTAACATCGCAAGAAGCGATGGATTTAGAGAACCAGTATGGCGCACACAATTATCATCCGCTGCCAGTAGTATTAAGTAGAGGGGAAGGTGTACATGTTTGGGACGTAGAAGGCAAACAGTATTACGATTTTCTTTCGGCGTATTCTGCAGTAAACCAAGGACATTGTCACCCAAAAATTGTTGGCGCAATGACCAAACAATCACAAACACTAACACTTACATCACGAGCATTTTACAACGATATGCTTGGTAAGTTTGAAAAGTACGCAACAGAAACGTTTAACTACGATAAATTGTTACCAATGAATACTGGTGCCGAGGCTGTGGAAACCGCTTTAAAGCTATGTAGAAAATGGGCTTACGAAGTAAAAGGTATCGATGAAAATAAAGCCGAAATAATAGTTTGCGAAAACAACTTCCACGGAAGAACAACAACCATCATTTCCTTTTCTAATGATCCCGTAGCGCGTAAAAATTTTGGACCTTACACCAAAGGATTTATAAAAATTGAATACGATAATTTACAGGCATTGGAAGAAGCACTAAACCAAAACAAAAATGTTGCAGGATTTTTAGTAGAGCCAATTCAAGGCGAAGCTGGCGTTTATGTGCCAAGTGAAGGGTATTTAGCTAAAGCAAAAGCCTTATGCGAAAAACATAACGTTTTATTTATTGCAGACGAAGTACAGACAGGTATTGCAAGAACTGGGCGTTTATTAGCTACTTGCGGTAATTGTACCTGTGCAGATAAACATTGCTCTGGCACTCCAGAAGTAAAAGCCGATATCTTAATTTTAGGTAAAGCCTTATCTGGTGGTGCCTATCCTGTTTCTGCAGTTTTAGCAAACGATGCTGTGATGAACGTTATCAAACCAGGAAACCATGGGAGTACGTTTGGCGGAAATCCAGTGGCAGCAGCAGTTGGTATGGCAGCTTTAGAGGTTATTAAAGATGAAAATTTAGCCGAAAACGCTCAGGTTTTAGGGGAAGTATTTAGAGCAGAGATGGCTAAATACATAGAGACATCAACGATTGTCAATGGAGTAAGAGGAAAAGGTTTGTTAAATGCCATCTTAATTAACGATACCGAAGAAAGTGATACAGCGTGGAACATATGTATAGCATTAAGAGATAATGGATTGTTAGCAAAACCAACACATGGTAATATTATTCGTTTTGCACCACCTTTAGTGATGACCAAAGAGCAATTAATGGATTGTGTATCAATAATCACAAACACTTTAAAAGCGTTCGAGAAGTAATATTATAGTTATCATAATTTAAAAAGCCTTTCAAAATTAATTTTTGAAAGGCTTTTATGTTAATTATAATTAGTTTTATTGAGAAGATTGGGTTTCGTATTGCTCCATTATTTGTCTTGACTGTTCCATCATTTCATCCCAACCAACAGTTGATATTTGATAAATAGTGTACGCTAAATAAAGGATATTAATAATGGTAACTACCATAGCAATAATTTTTGCTGTTTCCATAGCTTTTATATCACCTTCATAAGCTTCAGGATTAAGTTGTGCCGCTTTAATTTTGCTTCCAGCCATGAAATAAGCTGGACCAGATAATAACACCCCTAAACCACCGAAACAGCAGCATAAGAAGCCTAAAATTGATAATACGTAAATTAAAGTTGGATTGAGTTTTTTCTTCATGAGTGAGTTGGTTTAAATTAATTTCTTGACTATAAAACTAATAATAATTATTAAAACTGAAACTATAGCAAGTGTATTAATAATTTTATTAATGTACTTAAACTTGTAAAAAAAAGAAGTTACAATAAGAAGTGCTAAAGGAATAAGAGCATAAATAGCAGGATACATTTTAAAAGCCGCTAAAAACTCGCCTTGTAACAAGAAACTAATACTACGTTGCAAGCCACAGCCCATGCACTCAAAACCAAAAAGTTTTTTGTTTAAACAAGGTAGCATATATTGTTCTTGTAGTATATCCATAGATGACAAATGTAAAAATAATATAAAAAAAAGGAGCTATTTAAGGCGGCAGCTTTATTTGTATTTTATTAAATTATAATTATTCTCTAAATATAAAAGTAACCAGATGTATATATATAAATTTTGCCTGTTAGTTAGACCGTTAATTCTTAATTTTTCAGCATAGTAATTTAAAACCTTACAGTTGCACTCTTAAAAAACCTTTTTCTCTAAAGGACCAAGGCTTTCGAGGTTTTTATATGAATAGAAATCTATATCTTAGCGTTTTTTAAATTAGAATCATGACATTAAAAAGTATAATAAGTTACTGTTTAATCCTTCTTGGAGGAGGTATTGCTATTTATGCTAATGCTGAAGAAAAACAAAATACCTTACTCTTAGTATTAGGTATCATTTCGCTCATGGGTGGTGTTTTTATGATTAATTTAAATTTAACAAGTAAGCCTCCAAAAAACGACTATGTAATTAAAGATGAGGAAGAATGAACTTTAAAATAGGAGATTTTGTGTATGTTTTAGATGAAGCGCTATCTGGTGAAATTATTGATATTTCGGGTAGCGTTATAACTATAGAAGATACTGATGGTTTCGAGTTATCCTTCAACGCTTCCGAAATTGTAAAAAAAGAGGATAATACGCTTAAAACAGAAGTGTTTAAAAGTAAGAGCTTAAGCGAGGTTCTTTCTGAAAAAAAATCTGACAAGCGAAAAGCTATTCCGAAGGTAAAACCAAAAGAGCGTTTTCAACCTACCATGGAAGTCGATTTACATATTCATCAATTAGTAAAATCTGAAAAAGGATTAACCAGCCATGATAAAAAACTTATTCAGCTTGATACGGCTAAGCATAAGTTAGAATTTGCAATGCAAAAGAAAATACAAAAAATTGTATTTATTCATGGAGTTGGCGAAGGGACATTAAAACTGGAGCTGGAATATTTATTTAATCGCTATAATAATGTAAAATTCTACGAAGCCGACTACAAAAAATACGGACAAGGCGCAACAGAAGTCTATATCTACCAAAATGTTAAGCCTTAAAACGGCTTTATGCTGTTACTAAAATGTTGGCGTTACAGTTCTTGAGCTTGTTGTTTCGCTTGCGTTTAAAAAACCAAATTCTAATATGTCCTGAGTTAATATCGAGATATTAACATTTGTTAATTGAAGGTATACTTGAAACTCTTGAGTAATTGTATGCGATCTATAAGCTGTTGCAGGCACGTTATTAACAACATCTGCATTTAAATAATCTGCGCCAACAGTATTATCGGTAATATCGTCTGCAGGATTTTGGTTTGGAGTGCTTACACCTTCTTCATTAATTGTTGGTACGCCATCATTATCATCGTCTGTATCAAGATAATTAGGTATACCATCACCATCTGTATCTAAAGCTTGTGTAAGCTGAAATTCTACAGAGTAGTTAGGCATTTCAACACTTGTGTTTACATTATCGCCATCGTCGTCTGCATCCAGATAATTTGGTAAACCATCGCCATCTGTATCGTCATTATCTAAATCGCCATCACCATTTATATCTTCCAGCTCTGCAGGAATACCATCGTTATCGTCTTCTGTAAGTTCGATAGTAAAAACAGCACCTACATCTGAGCTGTAATCGTTAGTGATGCTTAAATCTGAAGGTGGAACCGCACTACAAAACGCATTACCTGTTACAGTATTATTGTAGGTTCTGTAATTAAATTGGTTACCAGAGCCAGTAAGAAACGTAGGATTATTGTTAACCAAAGTAATTAACAATGGATTGTCTGCATCTTCTTCGGTTTCAAGTAATGTTTCAATAGTTGTATTTATTACAACCGATAGCGATTCGCTCGGCTCTGTTTTAATTTTATAGCACACCAATTCGCCGCAAATACTAAAAGTATCATCGAAATCTAATTCTGCAGTAATTATGTCACCATCATCACAACTGGTAAAAAGAAAAGCTAAAGCTATAAAAGAGAAAATTAATCGCATATATCGTAGATTATTGAACAAAAATAACAGAATTGTCTAAATGACAACGCAGCTTATGGTAATTAATTTTATTTGGCTTATTTTTGGCAGCGCTTAATGGCTCCATTTTCTTTTTAATTAAGCCTTTACAGTAGATTGATAGCAAATATTAAAGTTTTCCCAAAATAATGAAACAAGTATATTTTGATAGCGCAGCAACAACGCAATTAAGGTCAGAAGTAGTAGATACAATGACCACTGTAATGCTCGAATGTTATGGCAATGCATCTTCGACGCATAGTTTTGGACGTTCTTCAAAATCGATTATTGAAAATGCCAGAAAAACAATTGCAAAACAGCTTAACTGTTCTGCTTCCGAAATAATTTTTACATCAGGTGGTACAGAGTCAGATAATTTAGCTCTACGAAGTGCAGTTAGAGATTTAGGTGTTGAAACTATTATTACTTCACGTATCGAGCATCATGCCGTTTTATACACTGTTAACCAGTTAGAACGCGAATATGGTATTACCGTAATGTATATAGACTTAGACGATAAAGGAAACATCGATTTTTCACATTTAGAAACATTACTACAATCTCCAAAGAAAAAATTAGTGAGTTTAATGCACGTTAATAATGAGATTGGAAATATTTTAGATATCAAGCGTGTAGGTGCGTTGTGTAAGGCTGATAATACGTTGTTTCATACCGATGCTGTGCAGTCTGTAGGGCATTACGAGCTTGATTTACAGGAGGTACAAGTGGACTTTCTTGCTGCAAGTGCGCATAAATTTCACGGACCAAAAGGTGCTGGGTTTGCCTATATAAGAAAGAACACAGGTATAAAGCCTTTAATTTTTGGAGGCGAGCAGGAGCGAGGTTCTCGTGCAGGGACAGAGGCTGTGCATAATATTGTAGGTATGGAAGAAGCACTAAAACTGTCTTATGAAAAT
Source organism: Lacinutrix chionoecetis (assembly GCF_053604665.1). Classification (NCBI taxonomy): domain Bacteria; kingdom Pseudomonadati; phylum Bacteroidota; class Flavobacteriia; order Flavobacteriales; family Flavobacteriaceae; genus Lacinutrix; species Lacinutrix chionoecetis. Next base: position 115,623 of record NZ_JBSHNQ010000085.1, on the reverse strand, counting down.
TTAGTTGAAGAACGTGCCTATATTACTACCTTAAAGCAATATTTTATACAATCTATAACCAATGCTTTTCCAGAAGCAACTTTTAATGGTGCATCTGCCGACTTGCAAAATAGTACATACACAGTTGTTAATGTTTGTTTGCCAATAGCACCAGAAAAAGCCCCAATATTATTATTTCAATTAGATTTAAAAGGCATTGCTTGTTCAAAAGGAAGTGCTTGCCAGAGTGGAAGTACAAAGGGCTCTCATGTGTTGTCACAAATTTTGTGTTATGAGGATATGCAGAAACCGTCCTTAAGGTTTTCTTTTTGTAAATTCAATACGAAAGCAGAAATAGATTATGTTATAGAGGTATTAAAAGAATTTGTCTAAATTTAGTAAATGTTAAACTATACTACGTATTTACATAAGACAGCCACAGACTGGGTGACTTTCGTGCATGGAGCAGGAGGTAGCTCGTCTATTTGGTTTAAGCAAATTCGTAGTTTTGGTGCACAGTTTAATGTTTTGGTTTTAGATTTACGTGGACACGGAAACTCTAAACCAGCATTAAAAGATGCTTTTAATAATAAATATACTTTTGATTCTATTACTAACGATATTGTGGAGGTAATAGACCATTTGAAAATTGAAAAATCTCATTTTGTTGGTATTTCTTTAGGTACAATATTAATTAGAAACCTTGCTGAAAATCATCCACATCGTGTACAAAGTATGATTATGGGTGGTGCGATTATGAAATTAAATTTCCGTTCGCAAGTACTCATGAAACTTGGAGTGGTATTTAAATCGGTAGTGCCTTACATGTTATTATACAGGTTTTTTGCATTTATTATTATGCCACGTAAAAACCATAAAAAGTCACGTTCACTATTTGTTAACGAAGCTAAAAAACTGTACCAGAAAGAATTTGTACGTTGGTTTAAATTAACATCCGAAATAAATCCGTTATTGCGTTTCTTTAGAGCAAAGGATATTAAGATACCAACGCTTTATGTCATGGGAGAAGAAGACCATTTGTTTTTACCTTCTATAAAAAATATTGTTGCTTCGCACATACAGTCTTCTCTCTTTATTATTAAAAATTGCGGGCATGTTGTTAATGTAGAACAACCAGAGACTTTTAATACCGAAACCATTGGATTTATAAATGGTTTAGCTTAAGTTCCAGAAATAAAAACCAGGTGCTAAAATGCTTTCCTTTTCAATTAAATAAAGCAAATGCTAAGAAATGAGAATTGCGACTCATATTTCTAATCATTTAATTGATTGTTTTGAACTATAAATACGACTGCTTAGCAAATAAATATTAAAAAACACTTTTATTAATAATACTACATAGAGAAAACAGCCAGATTACTCACGATTATGAATCTCTTCGGTTTCACAACCAAACAGACTTTTTTCCATAATTAAGTTGCTTACACCTTCAGGTAGCATAGTTTGCCAACCTTCTTCGTTCTTAGCAATCATACTTAAAACCGTTCTTGAGAAAACGTTTAATGTATTAGGGTCGTAGTCTGTAATATCAACTACTTTGCCATTATATTTAAAGAACTTATACAGCTCTTTCATTCGTGGGTGTACCTTTAAGTTATCGCTTGTAGTTAATGTGCCATCTTCGTTTTGCATTGGGTAGAGATACACGCGTAAATCTTTAAAAAAGAGTTTACCAAAAGCCTCTAAAATACCACCACTTAAATGCCTGTAATATTTCTCATCGAAAATATCTACTAAATTGTTTACACCCATGGCTAAGCCCATTCTCGCCTTAGAATATTGAGAAAAGTATTCTACCAATTTATAATATTCCTGAAAGTTAGAAATTAACACGGTTTGACCTAAAGAGCAAAGTAATTTAGCACGATCCATAAAATCCTGCTCGTCAATTTCGCCTTCTGCACGTAAATTAGAAAGTGTAATTTCGAAAATAACTTGTGTTTTATCTTCTTCCACTTTGTTTTCCTTTAGAAACATTTCTAAAGATTTTTCGTACATATCCATATTAACCTTAGTAACCGGTCTAAAACTACCACGTAACGCTAAAATATTACGTTTGTAAAGTACTCTTGCAGGCAGGACATTATTTCCATCTGGCGCAAACATTACGGCATCTGTCATTCCGTTTTTAACAAGTTGCAAACTCATTAAACGATTATCTACATTAGAAAACACAGGACCAGAGAAATTAATGGTGTCAATTTCTAATTGGTCTTTGTCTAAATGATCGTATAAATAACGTAGTAATTTTCTTGGTTGGTTATATTTGTAAAAAGCACCATAAATTAGGTTAGTTCCTAATTTCCCTAATGTTTCTTGTTGTAAACGTGCATCGTTTTCTTTAAAACGAATGTGTAAAACAATTTCATTATATTCTTGTTCAGGCTCTATTTGGTATTTAATACCAACCCAACCATGTCCTTTATATTTTTTTGCAAAATCTATAGTCGCCACCGTATTGGCATAACTAAAAAACAGTTTATTTGGATGCTTATCTCTTGTAATACGCTGCTCGATTAAGTTAATTTCGTGATCCAGCATTTTACGCAAACGGGCTTCTGTTACATATCGCTTATCGTCTTCAATACCATAAATAGCATCACTAAAATCTTTATCATAAGCAGACATTGCTTTTGCAATGGTTCCAGAACCACCACCAGCTCTAAAGAATTGGCGTACAGTCTCTTGTCCAGCACCAATTTCGGAGAAAGTTCCATAAACATTTTCGTTTAAATTAATACGAAGCGCTTTGTCTTTTAGCGACGGAATACTTTCAATATTTTTATCTCCCTTTAGTGTAATTTCCATAGTAGGTGGCGTTGATTTACTTTAATTACAAAGGTACCAAATTAGTAAACCAAACAAAAAAAATAACTTACTTTTGTGAGAAATAAAAGACTATTGAAAATCACATTTTTAGGCACAGGAACTTCGCAAGGGATACCAGTAATTGGTAGCACTCATCCTGTTTGTTTAAGTACTAATAGTAAAGATAAACGGTTGCGTGTTTCTATTATGGTAGAATGGGAAGGTTATACATTTGTAGTAGATTGTGGGCCAGATTTTAGGCAACAAATGTTACGTGCGAATCCTGATAAAATTGATGCTTTTTTATTTACACATGAGCATGCAGACCACACTGCTGGACTGGACGATATGCGCCCGTTTTTTTTTCGTCAGGGAGACATTAACATCTATGCACACCAACGTGTGTTAGAGCAACTCCACCAACGTTTTGCTTATATCTTTACTACTGAAAAAAAATACCCTGGCGTTCCAAACCTCATTGAAAATGAGGTTAAAAACAAACCATTTAATATAAATAATTTAACCATTATTCCGGTTGAAGGGTTGCATTATAAACTCCCTGTTTTTGGATATCGATTTGGGAATTTCGCCTACCTAACCGATATGAAATCTATTGCCGAAGCTGAAAAACAAAAGCTTCAAAATCTGGAGGTTCTTGTTATTAATGCCTTGCAAATAAAAGAGCACATTTCTCATTTTACTTTAGATGAAGCACTTGCCGTTATTTTGGAGTTAAAGCCTAAAAAAGCATATTTAACACATATAAGTCATCATTTAGGTTTTCATGACGATGTACAACAAAAACTACCTGAGAACGTTTTTTTAGCTTACGACGAGCTTGTAATAGATATTCGAAATTAAATTCTTAAAAATTTTAAAAAAAAATCACCTCTTATGAAAAATCGTATTTTTATGTATCTGTTTATTTTTTCGGTACTGCTGTTACTGTTTCAATATATGAATTCTAAGAAAATATTTGACGATAGTAATAAAAAGGTTGCCAATACAGAGCTTAGAATTAAAACTTACCAAGATTCCATTCTTAATTTAAAGGACGATATATTTAGGCTTTCGCAATTTAGTTTTGACTATAACGAAGTCTCTTACGATTATTTTTATAATCAGGGCTACGATGTGCCACAGTTAATGACTACTGTACGGGATGCCTTGTATGCGCAAAACGAATATAAAGGAAATCAACATCCTTTAGTTCCCTATTCGGCATCTGGAGATAGTAAAATGCTAATAAGCTCCATACGCATTCTAAATCACAAATGGATTATTGCCGATTTTATTGGTGGACAGTTTACAGGAGAAATGCTAATTTCTTATGCTTTAAACGAGAATGGTGAATTAACGTTTAAGATTATAGAGTCTTTGTTAAATCCTATTTAGTTTACTTCAAAATACCAGTTGTTAATGGTGTACTCGCCATTTAAGTTATATCCTTCTACAGTAATTTTATAAGTACCAGTATTATCTGAAGTATAGGTTTTAAAGCTGTTGGTATTGTTTGTAAGGGTAACATTGGGAAGCCAGAGCAGTTGTCTTCTATAATCAGGGATACGTTTATTATCTGCTTTACTTAAGTATTCTGGTTGATAAAATATGGTCTCGTCTTTAGGCAAATTTAAAGTAGTTTCTAAAATGTAATCACCAGTTAAGGTAATTTTAAAATCCTGATTAAAAGTTGTAACGCTAATAATGCCTTGGTAGAGTTTAGAGCCATAAAGATATTGCCCTACTACAATTGCTATAGATTCAATTTTTTGAGGACTATAGTTAATAAGATCGTTATTGTTTTGAACTATCATACCATCTACCACTACTAACGGATCGATATTTCTAATAGCCTGACTTTTTTTCTCATCGTAGCGATCGTAAACTATAATTCTGTAATTGTCACCTTCTTTTCTCAATCCAGCTTCATTAATAACTTCTATAAAGGTTTCTCTAACGGTTTTAAACCTTGTGTATTCGTCTAAGATGTAGTTTTTTTCTTTAGTGTTGTAAAACGGTTGTGTTTTAGATTCAAGTAACAAACTGTCTTTTTTATTTTCGTAATAAGCATTTTCTATTTGGTTTTTAATATTACGCTGTTCTAAACTATGCTTTAGATTTTGGTCTATTTCTAAATTACGAAACGAAAGCTCTTTAAAATTAATTCTATCTGTATTGACAAGTTTGATTTTAAAATCTTCGTTATTTTTTTCGATAACCTGAAATGTTGCATTTGTGCTATTAATGGTTGCATCTAAATTGAAATAAAACTGACCAGTTTTATTGGTTTGAGCAATTTTAAAGTATGGGTCTTTACCAGGAATAGAAAGTGCAATGTTTTTTTCATTTATATCCAATGCATTTTTTGTATTCGTTATTTTGCCTGTTACTAATTGTCCTCTCATTTCGGGTATAAACAGCGTAGTTGATGGTTGTGCAGATGTATAATTATTTGAATTTTTATTAACTACAGCAATTGAATCTATCTTTAATACCGAGAGGCTATAATTTCCGTTTTTATAGTTAGTATTAGCAGCGATGTCTATTGTAACAGGTTCTCTTGTACCATATTTTAATTTTGTTGTGCTTATTGCTATTTTTCCATCTCCAAATTCATTTTTGTTTAGTGTTTCTGCCTTTTTTAAAGTCACTGCTTCATTGCTGTTAGTACTATTTTGGGTAGAAGCAGAGAAGGCATTAACTATATAAATGTCCTTATAGTAAAATGCATTTTTAATATTGTTTATAGACCAATTGGTATATGCTATTAATTTGTATTCACCAGTATTTAATTGCGATGGAATAAACAAGCGATTACTTGATGTATTATTTTTTATGCGAAGTATATGTTTAGCAATAGTGTTATTTTCTGCATCTATAAGTTCAACATATGCTATTTTACTAATGGCATTTAGTTTATTATTACTTAATACACTTAATTTATAGTATAGATATTCTCCTACCAGAGCAAAGTTTGTATTAGTTTGTAATTGCACTTCTTCTTTGGGTAATGTCGATACATCTAAAGTGCCCAAATTAGATTTTTCTAATTGAGCTTGAAGTGATAATGCTAAAAGCATTGTTATTAAAAGTATACTTTGTTTTTTCATAATTAATCTATCCAGAAATCTGGTTGTATGTTTGATCCTACAGAGGTGCAATTAACGCATTCTTCTTTTGCTAAGGAATATATATCTGTTGCTTCATCATAATTTGTTAGTTTATAATTTTCTCTTGTAACATATGAATATATTAGGTTTCTTTCATTGGCGTCTTCATCACAAAAAGCATTTAAATTATCGTTATAATTTAAAACCTGTTCATCGCATGCATAAATATAGTTTGGTAATGGAATGTTAATATCTGAATAATTGAAGAAAATTCTTTGCTCTGTCACAGAAGCAACTTCAAAAAAACCAATAACGCGATTACTATTTGCGCTCAAGCCGTTTAAATTACCTTCTAAAAATCCTGGTTGCGTTTCAGATAAAACACTTTCACTATCACCTAAAAGGGACAAAATTCTATAATAATTATAAGATTCTATATTTTGCACATATTGTCTCACCTTTATACTGTATCTATCTCGTAATATACTTGCATCTATAACGTCTTCATTTAAATCTTCTGGAATAAAACGAACAGGAAAACGTGTAATATTATTCTCTAAGAGATTATTACTATTCGCTTGTATAATTTCTGTGTTGTTATTAAAACTATAACAGGTTGTTTCTTCGGTGGTTTTAGTAATAAATTCTACATCATAAAAAACCGAAGTGCAAAAACCTCCAGCCGAAAAATAATTAGAAAAAATAACATCTATTGGGTAATTTAATGGTGTTACAACTTTATAGGTTTCTTCAAACTCATATCTAAAATACTTAGCATTTTCACTGTTGTTTTCGCTGTCTACGAATATTTTAACACCGTTACCTCTGGTATCGTCATTAACAAATTCTGGATATAGATTATCTATTTGAGATATTGGTGTTAAAGTTTGTTGGTTAGAACTGTAGGTTTTTCCATCTGCAGTATTGATTATTAAAGTGTAGTCCACGTTCGATACTGCTTCGAAAGCAATATCTGAGACATAAATACCTTCACTGTTTTGAGAAAAGTTAAAGCTATTACCTGTATTGTCTGTTACTCTAACTTCGGCATTATTTTCTAATGTTTGTTCGCTATCCTCAAGTAGGTACGTGCGCGATAGTTTTACTTCGTGTTGTTTTAACTCATTTGTAATGGTCGCTTCAACCACCAAAACACTTTCAAAGCTTTCGGTTTCTAATGCTATCTCTTCTGTGCAGCTTAAGTTAAGCAGAATCAAGCAAATAAAAATTTTTAATATGTATTTTTTATGTTTCATAAATTTTAATCTATCCAGAAATCTGGTTGAATGTTAGACGAAAATGTAGTACAGTCTCCACAGGTTGGATTTACAATGCCAAACAACTCTCCACCTGTTGTTCCATAGACATGTTTATAATTTTGAGATATTATTTTAAAGCGTAATAAAGCTCTTTCGTCTGGATCTCCATCAATAAATGCGCCGAAATAATCACCATAACTAAGTTCAAGAAAATCACATTCAAAAAAATATGGTGGCTCAGGAATGTTAAAATCCTGATAGTTAAAGTATATTCTTTCTGAGGTTACAGAGGCTACTTCGAAAAAACCAACAACTCTATCTGCGCCATTGTTATTAGTGATATTACCTTGTACGTAACCAGGTTGATTTTCTGATAGTAAATTGTCGTTATTACCTAAGGTTTTAATTGTTTTATAATATTCATGAGCCTCTAAAGTTTGAACAAACTGTCGCACTTTAATACTATACCTCGTTATTAAGATGCTGTTGTCTATTTCAATTTTTCGAACCGCAAAACGCGATATTACACTTTCCGTTAATTCTGAAGTGTTTTTTAATATGATTTCTGTATTTTGTTTAGTGGTAAAACACACACGCTCTTCTTGTTCCTTGGGTGTTACAAGAACCTGATAAGTACCGGTTTGTGGGTCGTAATCGATTATTTCTGCATCGGAATTAGACTCAGAATGAAATGGTGCAATAATTTTATAAGTTTCTTCAAATTCGTATCTAAAATAATTTGCGTTAGTAATGGAATTATCGCTATCTAAAAATACGGTTATATTTTCTCCGTTCGTATCATCCACTGTGTATTCCGGGTACAAATTATCTATTTGAGAGATGGGTGTTAACGTTTGTGGATTAGAACTATACGATTTACCGTCTGTAGTATTAATTAGTAGCGTGTATTGAAGATCTGGTAAAGCTTCGAATGGAGTATCTGCAACATAAACACCATTACTATTTTGAGAGAAATTAAAACTGTTTCCAGTGTTATCTGTTACTCGAACTTCGGCATTATTTTCTAATGTTTGCTCGCTACCCTCAAGTAGGTACGTGCGCGATAGTTTTACTTCGTGTTGTTTTAACTCATTTGTAATGGTCGCTTCAACCACCAAAACACTTTCGAATGTTTCAGTCTCAAGTGCTATTTCTTCTCTGCAACTAAAACTAATTATAGATATTATAATTATTACAAAATGATATGTGAGTTTAAAACGCTTCATAATTAAAATTTAAAATTATACGTTATCGTTGGTACAGGAATAGAGAAAATAGACGTTTGAAATGCTTGTATTTTACCATCGTTATTTACAAAAAACACAGAATATGGATTATTACGACCCAAAACATTATACACCGAAATATTCCAAAAACTATGTGCCAGTTTATTTAGCTTATGTGATGCCTCTATATTTACACCAACATCTAATCTGTAATAATCTGGGATTCTAAATTGGTTTCTATCACTGTAAAGCACTTGCTCACTTCCTGCAAAAATAAACTTACCAATAGGATAGGTGATTGGGCGTCCGGTTTGGTATATAAAATTAGTAGATATACTGTAACGTTTAGTAATTCTATAATTGGCAACCAAACTAAAATCATGAGGTTTATCGTAATTAGCAGGAAAATACTCACCATTATTTACCTGTTCCTGTTGTATATCGCTATTAAGTTTTAAAAGCGCTCTTGAGTAACTATAACCAATCCAACCATTTAATGGTCCTTTTTTCTTTTTTATAAGTAACTCTATTCCATAAGCTTTTCCTTCGCCTTGTAATAATTCTTGCTCTAAAGATTCGTTTAAAATTAATTCGGCCCCAATTTTATAGTCCAGTATGTCGTACATTTTCTTATAATAGCCTTCAAGACTGACTTCTATACTAGATGCATCTAAATTTTTATAGAATCCTAAAGCAATTTGGTTGGCACGTTGTGGTTTAGTATTTAAATCTGAAAGTTTCCAAGTGTCTGTTGGAGAAATAGTTGTATTGTTAGATAATAAATGTAAATATTGAAGTGTCTTGTTATAACTCGCTTTCACAGACAGTGAAGGTGATAACAAATAGCGTAATGAAGCTCTATACTCTAAACCACCATAACTTTTAATAGATTCGTTATTACTATAGGTATTAACAGCTGTTATGGTCGATTCTCCTTTTGGTTGGCCGCTTTCGTACACATTTTGAGTTCCAGGACCTAAAGCAGAAAATCTTGAGTACCTTAAGCCAACATTTAATAGTAATTTATCTGTTATCTCAAATAAATCTGAGACATAAATGGCAGACTCTAAACCTTTTTCTTTATCAATATTTTTAGGCACAATTATAGATTGGTCTCCCGAAGGTGAAAGGTTTCCAGGTTCTACTTGATATAATTTAGTACTAATACCATAATCGAATTTATGAGTATCGCTATGATTGTATTTTAAGTTTACTTTTAGTTGTGTTTCGTTAATTTTATAATCGAAATCGAAATTACTATTAGACTCTGCATCGTATCCAATTCCGTATTTATACTGGCTATTAACAGCAATAACTTCACTTTTATGCTTATCATTTTTAAATGTGTGATTCCATTTTAATGAGGCAATTGCATTACTGTAGTTAAATATAGAGTCAGACGTAATACTAAACTTGTCTTTGCTGTAATAACCAGTAGCCTGAAACTTATTGTTTTCGTTTATTTTATGATTGTACTTAATAAGACCATCGTAAAAAGAGGCTTGACTATTTTGTAAGGTTTCTTCGTCGAGAGATCTTAAAATCCAATTGGAGTAGGTAGCGCGTGCAGCAGCTGTTAATGCAATTTCATCTTTTTTAATTGGTGTTTGTATGCTTAAACTCCCTGTTATGGGACCTATAGCGCCTTCTCCAGAAAATTCTGTATAGTTTGGTTCTTTCGATTTCATATCGAATACAGATGATAATCTCCCACCAAACTCTGCAGGAATACTTGCTTTATAGATATCAAGCGAACCAGTTGCAAAAGGATTAACAGCAGTAAAAAAACCTAAAAAGTGAGAGGGATTATACATAACAGCATCGTCTAATAGAAATAAGTTTTGGTCTGATCGTCCACCACGAACATTAAATCCAGCAGAACCTTCACCAGCGGTTTTAATTCCAGGAAGCGTTGTTGCGACCTTTAAAATATCGCGCTCACCCAAGACAACAGGAATTGTTTTTAAACCTTCTATGTCAATTTTAGTAACCCCAACTACCGCATCTTTTACATTCTTATTTGCGGTAGATTCTAAAAATACTTCTCCAAGTGTCTCTGCCGCTACAGGAACAGACAGTTTTATAAAACCGTCTCCATATACCAAAATATCCTTTACAATACCTTGGTAGCCAAGCAGTCTAGCTTCTATAGTGTTTTTTCCAACAGGTAATACTATTGAGAACCTTCCGTTTTTATTAGTGGAAGTATTTTTTCCTATTTCATTAACAATAATGGCCAATCCTTGTATTGGAGCTCCAGTATTTTCATTAACAACAAGACCAGAGATTTTAAACGTTTCGGCATTAGAATTTAGGTTTTGTTTCCCTACGGTTGTTAAATTGTCATTATTATACTCATTAAAAAATAGTGCGTCATTTTCTGAATTTCCTGTTTCTTGTTCGTCATTAAAAAAGCCTTCTGGAAGAGTTTCATAAACTACACTATTGTTGGTTAGGATGACTTTATCCTCAAAAATTACAAAATTTAGTGAGCGCTCTTCAAACAAATCGTTAAGAATGTTTTCAAGAGAACCATTATTATAATCTTTAGTTATTTTTTCATTATCCAACCAACTATCCAGATAGTAAAAAGAGCGATCGGTTTTTTCTTCAAGAATGGTTAGAACTTCCTTTAAATTTAAAGCATTAAAAGACACGGTAACAGAGTCGTTTTGCGCAATAGTATTTAGCACATAAAAAAGCATGAAAGCTAATAGCATTAATTTTTTCATATTTATTTGTTTGTGCTGTTAGTGCTAATTTTAAAATCTAACCACTGCGTTAAAAACTTATAGAGACCTTCGTCGTTGTCTCTAAAACGTTTTTTGTTTTCTTTAGCTTCATTTTTTAATTCTTTGGCTAACTCCGGAAAAATTTTTCTAAACGATTTTGCGGAATTTATTTCGTTTAAATTTCCATTGTAAGACAAGTAATAAGTAGGGTTTTTTGTAAATAAATAATATAATTTATTTCGTCTTATTCTCTCACTTACAGTTTTTTTTCGTTTAGCGTATAATTTTAATGTTGATGTAGTGTAAATAATTTCTAAATAACCAGAAACCAACTCTTTATTCTCATTTATATTTTTGGTATTTATAAAATAATGATCTTGAAATTGAAAATTTGCTACTTTTTCTTGTATGAGTTCGACATTAATGAACCCCTTTTCTCCTTCTGGCTGAAAAATGAGTTGATCGTTAAACACATCGTACTTTAAATCTACATCAAGAAAAGCTTCGCCATCATAATATACATCTCCTTTAAGAAAATTAGGAGAACTAAAGAAATTATGATTGTCTTCTGTGGATTTATAAATATTATAATAACGTTTCCCGTTATATAATTTAGTGTTTTCTAAACCTATAATTTTATCGAATGTTTTAAGTGTTTCTCTATTGAGATTATTTTCCTGAGCCTTTATCATAAAAAATGAGACACAAAAAAAGCATGTAAAAATTAGTGATTTTACTTTCATTAATTAGGTTGTTTTTAATAATTGCGATGTTTTAAATAAAACAAAAGGGCAAGTTTGAAATTTTCAATATCTGTATAACATAAAATATTGAATGGAACAATTAGTTTAAAAACAATCAACTAATATTACATTATAAAAAAACACAACTTACATAGCTAAGTTAACGAAAAATAAAGTAGAAGTAACTTACCCTAATTAGAAAATAAAATATAATATCAGTATTGCTATTTAGAAGACTAAGAATGAGAATATTAAAATTTAAATGAGTTTAAGCAACCACTCTCTAAGCTCATAAAAATTCTGTGGTGCCACACCATGACCAACCGGAAATTCTGAATATTGATGCTTAATATTTAAAGCTTTTAAAAACGTTGGAGCTTGTCTTGCCCAATCTACTGGGATAACCTGGTCCACAGTGCCATGAGAGCAGTAAAAGTTTAAATGTTGGTAATTAACTTCTGGTTGTGTTTTAAACAAATCTTCATTAATGTAGCCACTTAAGGCAATTATGTTCTTTATTTTTTCTGGATAGGAGAGTGCTACAGCATAACTTAAAATGGTACCTTGACTAAAGCCTAAAAGTGTAACATTATCTTTATCTACAGGGTATTTGGCAATAGCTTCATCTATAAATTTAGCAATTAAATCTCGCGATTCTATGGCTTGCTCATTATCACTCCATTTGCCTTTTTCTGCATCAAAATTAATGGCATACCAAGCATTTCCGTATGGTTGCATAGCATAAGGAGCTCTTACCGATATGATAAAAAGGTCTTCGGGTAACTCGCTGGCAAACGAAAACAAATCGTTTTCATCACTACCGTAACCGTGAAATAATATTAAAAGTGGTGCATTGTCTTTTAAAGACGATTTGCGTATAATGTGATAGAGCGATAAATCTGTCATTTAATTACCTAAATTGTAAAACCATTGTTGAAATTTTTCACCAATAAAAGGAATAAGTTTTGTTTCTCCTTTTATAGCATAAATAAGGGCGTATAACCAACTTGCAAAGGTTATTAACCATAAAATACTACCCACCCAACTGTTTACATATTTTTCTACAACATTAGAAACAATTAGCATGACTATTAAACCTATCATTTGCCTGATATGGAAGTTAGTAAACGGATTCTTTTTTTCAAGATTTAAAAATATAGCTATTAACGTGCCAATGAAAGTTAAATATGCTACGATGCCTAAAGTTTTTCCCTCTTCTACAATTCTTTTTTCCATATTATAAAACAGTTTTATTATTTGCGATTATGCCATAAACTTCTCCTCTTAAGTCTTTGTTTAAAAACAGACTGTTTTTAGATTTTGAGTGTATGTGTTCTACAGTAAAAGTAAATTTGGTGTCTGGATTAAATAAGGTTAAATTAGCTTTGTTGCCTTCAGCAATGGTGTGTTCCTCAACATTAAAACGTTGTTTTCCCTTACTTAATAATTTAATTGTTTTTTTGGTAGAAAATATGGTCTGTAAAGCTGCAAAAGCGCTTTCTAAACCAACAGTACCATATCCAGCATAGTCGAACTCTACTTTTTTATCTTCTATGGTTAGCGGATTGTGATCACTCGTTACCATGTCTATTGTTCCATCATTTACACCTTCAATTAAAGCGTCGACATCGCTTTGTGTTCTAAGTGGAGGTAATACCTTATAATGTGTGTCGAAATCTGTTAATTCACTATCTGTTAAACATAAATTGTGTATGGCTACACTACATGTAACATCTAATTTTTTCTGTTTTGCATCACGAATTAAGCGTACAGACTCAGCAGTAGAAATTGTTGGTATGTGTAATTTGCCACCAGTGTATTCTAATAGATAAAGATCGCGAGCCACTTGTAAAGCTTCTGCAAGAGTAGGATTTCCTTTTAAACCTAACGTGGTACTCGTAATGTTTTCGTTCATTACACCTTGACCCGTAATCTTATCTTCCTGTGGAAAAGAGCAAACTAAACCGTTAAAATTACTTGCATATTGCAAGGCGATTTTTAGCAAATTAGGATTGGAAATAGGTTTTTTATAATCTGAAAATGCCACAGCACCTGCAGTTTGCATATCGTATAACTCGGCCAAAGCAACGCTCTCGCTATTTTTAGTAAGTGCACCCACTGGCAATAATGCAACAGCATTATTTTGAGCTTTAGATTTTAAAAAAGCCACATCTGCATTAGTGTCTATAATGGGTTGTGTGTTAGCCTGTAAGGCAACCGTTGTAAATCCAGATTTTGCTGCCGTTTTTAAACCGTTTTCTATAGTTTCTCTATCTTCAAAACCCGGTTCTCCAAAACACACGCTACTGTCAAACCACCCTTGAGAAATATGGAGATTGTTTAATTTAATCTCTTTGAAATCATTAGTGTTATTTATGGTTTTAGCTATTTTAGATATCTTACCTTTCTCTATTAAAATATCTTGAGTAGTGTTATGGTAATCACTCTTAGGGTCTATTATTGTTGCAGATTTTAGTAGTACGTTCATTTAAAAAATTTTAAGATGAGCATTTCAACAATTAAAAGTATTAATGCAAAAATAACAAACCATTTCCATAGCTCGTTTACTTTAGTATCACTTTTTATGGTTTCGAAAACAGTATCTATAGCGTTGCTAACCTTTACATTGTCTCGATTGGAAAAGTTAATATAAGCCAGGTTACTTTCTTTTCTATCATAATTATAGCTTACATTTTGTAGAATTTCAGCTTTGTTTTTAATGCTGTAAATACCAGATTTTTCGGGTGTTTCATTTGTGGTTATTGCTACTTTATTATTAAAATAGTGCTGTTGCGGTATTATGTTAGACGCTTCGCCAACCAAAGTTAAAACAGCGTCCTGCTGTAAATTAGTGGCAATGTCGTAAGTGTTTTCTTTGCCAATTGTATAGTATAAATTAGACAATTGTAAACTGCGTTTAGAAATGTTATACAGTGTTGGTACAATTAAATTAATATCTTGAAAATTAGAATTCTTTGTATTTAACGCCGAAGTAAATACAAACGCATTATTGTTTTCAGATAAAAATGGTTTGCCATCTTCAAATTGAAGAACAGCGGACGACGACCCTAAATTTTGAGAATAATAAGATTGCACTTTCGGGTACTGAAAATTGGATACTCGTTTTTCGAACACACCACTGCTATACAAAGGATGCGAATAATTAATATTGGTTAAACTTTTTTCGGTTTTAATTAAAGTAGAAAACGGCGCAAAGCTGAAGGTAGCCAAAGCACTGTTGTAGTTTGGTAACTCAATATTTTCTGCAGGAATAATAACGAGAATTCCACCGTTTTTTGTAAATGATTTTAATGCCGTTACCAATGCATTAGGGATGTCTTTTAATTCGTTTAACACAATTAAATTCTGCTTGCTTATATCGCTGTAATTTAATTGGTTATACGCTGTAGATTTGTAATTAAACTCATTTTCAGTATAAATACCTTTTAAAAAAGCATCGTTAGCTTCGTTAATAGCAAGCACATTTATTTTTGAACTATTATCAATATTAAAAAACAGAGTATTATCAAACTGAAGA
The DNA here is from genome assembly GCF_053604665.1 of Lacinutrix chionoecetis. NCBI lineage: Bacteria > Pseudomonadati > Bacteroidota > Flavobacteriia > Flavobacteriales > Flavobacteriaceae > Lacinutrix > Lacinutrix chionoecetis. Next base: position 100,207 of record NZ_JBSHNQ010000085.1, on the reverse strand, counting down.
TTTGCGTCTTCTATAGAAACTTTTCCATTTACTCGCTCGTTTACAGGTAGGGTAAATACACTTTTAGCATCATCTGCAATATTAACAGAGGTTTTAGTGAGTAAGTTGCCATTATTATAAAGAGAAACAGGTAAATTGTCTATAGCGCTTCCGTTATTTTTTAAAACCACGGTTAGCTCGATATTAGCAGATGTCTTTTTAGAAATAAATAAACTATCTATTGAAACATTACTGTTGTTTACTGGTTTTAGCTGTACTAAATTAAGATTGACGTTATCGGTATTTTCAAGTTTAAAACCCGCTTCTTTTTGCTGAAAATCACTAATAAAAACCAAGTTTTTTAACGTATTTTCATTTTTAGAAAAATACTTTTTGCTTTTTAAAAGTGCCGCATCGTATGGCAGTTGGTTTGTGGAGTAGTTAAGCTGCAACAAGTCGTTAGTAATCGCTTTAATAGAGGTGTTTCTAAAGGCATCGTCATTAGTAACAAAAGAAATATTTTCGTCTTCTGGTACGTTACCAATTATATCGCTTACAGCCCGTTTTAACAGCTCTCCCTTATTGCCTTTGGTTTGCATGCTAAAGGAATTATCGAGATAAATTACGGTTTCAGACTTGGTATTAAACGTTTTGTTTTTAGATGTAAATGGCTGGGCAAAAGCAATAACAACAGCTGCCAGAATACCCATTCTTGTTAGCAAAGTCAGCCATTTTTTTATTTGTGCGCTTTTACGGGTTTGTAAGGTAACCTGCTTTAAAAAATCGACATTTGTAAACGCTTCTTTTTGAAATTTACGTAACTGAAATAAGTGAACAATAATTGGGATTAGCAGTAGAAATAAGGCGTAAAGAAGTTCTGGGTGTTTAAACTGCATTGCTATTTTTGATTAAGCAAATATAAAACTAATACTCAAATATGAGAAGTTTTAACAAAAGAAAAAATAATCAACCATAGATTGTTTTTTTAATGTTGAGAAATAAGCTTTTATCTTAAGTTGTTCTTCACTGTTTGCAACACTTACAATACTTTGAGGCTGATGTAGTGCTTCTAAATATTGAAAGGGTTTCATTTCTATATCGTAAATATGCTTACCTATTTTTTTGGGGTTATCGCAAATCCATTGAAATGGAATTTTGTGTTCAATTAATTTTTTGGCTATTGTTTTACCTTTTTTTCCTGCTCCCCAAATAACCAAGGGTCTAGAAGGCGTGTAATCTAATTTTAAAAAATAGTAAAGTTTTAAATCAATAAAGCTATTTTCTGCATAATGTGCATCTGTTCTTGAGGCTCTCGTACCATAATCTCGCCAATGGTGTAAAACTTTATTGCATGGTATAATTTTATAATTTGCTTCGTAAAACCTAAATGTTAAATCGTAATCTTCGGGATAGCGTTTAGGTTTAAAGGCATCAATAGCAACTAAATCTTCGCGATGTAGCATCCAACAGGGTGAAGGTATTACACATTCTTTATAAATCTCAGAATAATTGGTACCGTTTTTAGTTAATTCGTTGAGCCATAATTCGTATTTTCTGTAACCATCGCTTATGCCTTCGGCAGAAAAATAACGTACCAAACCTGTTGCCACGTGGTTTTTACCGTATTGCAACAAATTATCTAAAAGTGATTTAAGCTTATTATTTGGCATAATATCATCGCTATCCATTCTGGTAATATATTCGCCTTTAGATTTAGAGAATGCTAAATGTAAAGCGCTAATAATTCCGGAGCCATCATTTTTAAAAAGCTTAATTCTGTTGTCTTCTTCAGCATAGTTTGCCACTAATTGATAACTTTTATCTGTAGAATTATCGTCTATAATTAGGAGTTCCCAATGCGTGTAAGTTTGATTTAAAATAGAATTTAAACACGCATCCAGAAAAGCTTCTGTGTTTTTAAAAGGAATTAAAATGCTAATTAACGGGTGCTGCATTGGTGCAAGATAGCAATCTCTTTATTTCAGTTTAATAGATATTAACAAAAATTTTAAATTATTATATGTAACAGATTGTACTTTTGGGCGTCTTATTATTTTATACACTAATTTAAAACCATAATAATGAAAAAACATGTATTGAGTGTTATGTTTGCTGGAGCGCTTCTGGTTGGATGTAATTCTACAAAAACTTCTGGAAGTAAATCTACCAATGATTTAGCTTCTTTAAATCCTATCGAAACTACTTTAGATCTAACAAAAATAGTAGATGATAAAGCTCCAGTTGTAATTAACCCTGGACGTTTTACAACAGAAACGGTAACCTTTAGATTGCCAAGAGTAGTGCAGGGAACGTACTCTGTGAGCGATTTTGGAAAATATGTAGACGATTTTAAAGCTATAGATTATAAGGGCAACGAATTACCAGTTGTTAAAACAGATACCAATACATGGACCATTAGCAACGCTGCTAATCTAGATATGATAACTTACAATGTTAACGATACCTTCGACACAGAAATTAGGGGAGGCATAGGAGCAGATGCTCCATTTTCGCCATCAGGAACAAACATAGAACCTACTAATTATGTATTAAACTTGCACGGCTTTATTGGTTATTTCGATAGTTTAAAAAATGCACAGTATAAGTTAGATGTTACTGCTTCAAAAGCATTTTTACGCACGTCTGCATTACAGGAGACCGGCACTAAAATGAGTGATGATGGCATGTCTATGACCTCAAGCTATTTTGCACCAAGATATTTTGATATTACAGATAACCCAATGTTTTATGGTGAGTTAGATGTAGAAGAGTTTCAAGTTGGAGACATTAAAATTGTGTTAAGTGTTTATTCGCCAAACAAAGTACATTCTGCTGAAAAAATTAAAGCAGTTATGGAGAAAATGATGCAAGCTCAAAAAGCATATTTAGGCGATATTGACAGTACGCCGCGTTATGATATCTATTTGTATTTATCTGAAGGCAAAGAAGATTCCCCTAAGGGTTTTGGAGCGTTAGAACACCATACATCTACAGTTGTGGTTTTACCAGAATCTATGCCAGATGAAGCATTAGCCGAAAGCATGATTGATGTAGTTTCTCACGAGTTTTTTCATATTGTAACTCCATTAAGCGTACATTCTGAAGATGTACATTATTTTGATTATAACAATCCAACATTCTCTAAACACTTATGGATGTACGAAGGTGTAACAGAATATTTCGCAACACTTTTTCAGGTAGATCAAGGCTTAGTTACTGAAGATGAATTTTACACCAAGATAATGGGTAAAATTAAATCAGCAGCTAATTTTGATGATGCGATGAGTTTTACAGCCATGAGTGAGAATATTCTTGACGATCCTTATGCAAATCAATATATTAATGTTTATTCTAAAGGAGCATTAATTGGTATGTGTATAGATATTTTAATGCGAGAAGAAAGCAATGGCAATCGAGGTATTTTATCTTTAATGAAAGAATTATCGCTTAAATACGGTAAAAATAAGCCATTTGAAGACGATAATCTTATAGATGAAATTACAAAAATGACGTATCCATCGGTTGGAGAATTTTTAAACACTCACGTTGTAGGTGGAACACCAATTAATTATAATGACTTTTTTGCGAAAGCTGGACTTACATTAAAAGAAGGAAAAGTACCAACAAACTATATCCAGAATGATGGTGTTTTAATTTTCGCACCAGATATGGCAACAATGACCATACCTTTTTCAGAAGCTGTAAAAGACAATAGTTTTTGGGCAGAAAACGGTGTTCTTCCAGGAGATGTTATAAAAACCGTTGATGGTAAGGAATTAACTTTAACTAACGCTAATGAGATTTTAACCGAAGTTTTTATGTGGAAGCCAGGCAGAGATGTCGATGTACGTTTAGATAGAAAAGGTAAAGAAATTGTTGTTAAAAATAAATTAACACAATCGTATACTACTGGTTCAAGTTTACAGGTAGATGCCAATGCTACTGCGAAGCAAAATGCTTTACGTGAAGCCTGGTTAAAAGGATAAGCAAACTATTTATATAAAAAAAAAGACCTTTAAGCAAATGGCTTAAAGGTCTTTTTTTGTTTTCATAATTATATTATGCTTCAGGTTTTACAACCGTAAAATTAAAGGTTGTGCTTTCTCCAACTTTAGAACTTACCATAATGGTTCCTCCTAAGGACTTCACCAAATTTTGTACAGTAGATAAGCCAATACCGTGACCTTTGTTCCCGTTTCTGTCTAAGTTGCCAACCGTTGTAAAGAGCTCGAAAACAGTGTCTAATTTATCTTCTGGAATACCAACACCGTTATCTGTCACAGAAAAACTGTAAAAGTCTTCTTCATCTGTACAGGAAATATCAATTATAATATTGTCTTTATCATTATATTTTAAACTGTTACCAATAAGATTAAGCAGGATTTGCTCTAAAGCAATTCTATTACAAATCATTTCCACGTCATCTTCTGGAAAGTTAATGTCACAATTGGTATTTATTTGTAATATATCTACTAAATCTTCTAACAAATGATTAAAATGAAAAGACTCATAGGTATTTTCGGTTTTATCACTTTCATAATGATCCAGCAAGCCTGTTATGTATTCACTTAAAGTGAAAGAAGAACGTTTTAAGTTACTTAAATATTCGAGCGCTTTAGAGTCAAGTTTATTGCCATATTTCTTTTTTAAAATGTCTGTAGTTACAATCATATTTGCTAAAGGCATTTTCATATCATGCGACACATGTCCAGCAAAATTTCTAAGCTTATCGTTTTGCAGTTTTAATGCTTCACGCGTTTCGGTGAGTTTTAAATTATTCTTTCTTAATTCAAATAATTGAACAACCTGTTTTGCCAAGGTTACTAGCGCTTGTTTTTGCTTGCTAGTTAATGTTCTTGGTTTAGTATCGAAAACACAAAGGGTTCCCAAGGCAAATCCTTCAGAATTTATTAAAGGCGCACCTGCATAAAAAATAGCATTGTGCTCTGCTACTAATGGATTATCCTTAAACCTTTCGTCTAGTCGTGCATCTTCAATAATAAATATATCGTCTTCACTAACAATGGCATGTCCACAAAAAGAAATATCTCTTGGAGATTCGGTTAAAGACAATCCATAGTGCGATTTTAAAAAATTACGGTCTGAATCTAAAAGTGTTACTAATGAAATAGGAACATCTACCAAATTAGAAACTAAACTTGTAATGTTATCAAAATCTTCTTCAGGCAAGGTATCTAAAAGCTGATAAGATTTTACAGCTTTAAGTCTGTTACTTTCGTTGTTGGGAAGTTTAGGAGTTGTCAATTAAACAGTGGTTATAATACATTTTACAATTTAATAAAATGCGTGTTATAAATCAAAGTTAGCTAAAATTAACATTAGAAACCTCTAATAGTTTGATTTGAGTTAAAAAAAAGCGTAATGAAATGTATTTGAAATTAAAATCCTTCAAAAACACCTAATCCAAATAAGGCAAAATCGTATTTCACAGGATCCTCACTGTTTAATGTTCTAAGAGCATGGTCTAATTCTGCTAATGCTTTGCCATCGTTTTGTTTTCGTTTTAAAAGCCCTAATTTTCTGGCAACATTTCCCGAGTGTACATCTAACGGACAAGATAATTGTGAAGGAGAAAGTGATTTCCAGATGCCAAAATCGACTCCAGCATGGTCATTTCTAACCATCCAGCGCAAATACATGTTTATACGTTTTGCTGCAGAGTTTTTTAAAGGATCGCTTACATGTTTTTGAGTGCGTTTTAAATGGTCTGTTTCAAAAAAAACGGTTTTAAAGTAATGAATTGCCGGTTGCAACGATTGGCTTTCTGCATGCTTTGAAAATACAGCTTCTAATCCGTTATGGCGTTTGTAAATATACTCAAGACTTTTTATAAAGGTTATAAAATCTAAACCGTTAAATGTACGATGAACAAAGGGTTTCAACTTGTCCAAGTCTTTTTCTTGATGATTCATTACAAAATCGTAAGGCGAATGCTCTAATAACATCATCATTTTATTAGCATTATTGATAATGCTTTTTCTGTTTCCCCAAGCAATAGTAGCACTTAAAAATCCTGCGATTTCTATATCTTCTTTCTTACTAAACAGATGCGGAATTTGTATAGGATCGCTCTCTATAAACTCTGGTCTGTTATACTGTTCAACTTTACTATCTAAAAATTCTTTAAGTTCGCTTTTAGTCATTATTTACAGATTTAGAATAAAAACCATCTTTTAAGTGAGTTGAGTATTGCTGTGGAATACTATAAAAATATGTTTTAAAATAATTTAATTGTTGTTCGCTTAACGCAGGTAAAGGAGCGTTTCCCGTTTCCCAGATAAAATTACTACCATTAGAAAGAGAGTGAATTGTCATGTTTCCAACCGATAGCGTTCTGTAATTTGTATCGTATCTTGAGTTAGGATGCGGTTCTAAAAGGTATTCCGAAGAAAAAACACTTGTGTTTTGATGGGTTTTTGTATTTGTAAATACTGAAGCTTCAATATTAAAAACCAAAGGAATAATAGGTAAAACCACACTTGCAGAAAGTAAGCCAGTGACAACGGCTTTCTTTTTAAATAGAAATGAAAAAACCAACAGCACTAAAAACATTAAGAACGGAAAGAAAAAGCGGTATTGAGGAGAAAAAAACAGAAGAAGAATCAAACTAAAAACCGCCAAACTATAAATTATAAAAAGTGAGGTTTTGTGTTTGGTTTTGAAAATATAAAACGGACTTATTATCAACAAAATAAGCATAACACTATTAAAAGCACCATCTAATTTAGACTGTAGAACCCAAGCTTTTATAAGTTGGAACGCTGATGCATTTTCATAGGCATTAACTGTTAACCCATAGCTTGCTGCTTTTTCATAATGAGACAGATAATTTGCTATGTTGGGTGGTAGGCTCCAGTTGGTTTTTAACGCTTCAATATTCGTAATAGGAAACAATACATTGCCTGTAATAATTATGTTTTTAATAGCAAATAACCCAAACGTAACACCACTGATTATTAACAGTGTAAGTGTATATTTTCGACTAAAAATATAATAGCGCTTATAAAGTATTAATGGTAAAACGAGAAAGAAAACAGCTGTAAGTTTAATAAAAATCGCAAAAACACAAAGGACAAAAACACTGTAAAAAGCTTGTTTTGAAAACGTTTTATAGCAGGTAACAAATTCGCAAAAAATAATGAGAGCCAAAACATAAATGGCAATATCTGGTGAAGGAGAACTTACAAATTGAAACAGAAAAAGGTTTAAAACGGGAAACAAACCAATAACTAAATAGATTCTTATTTTATCGGCTGATTTAAAATAACTATTCAATTTAAAAAAGGCATAAGCGTTTCCTAATAACAACGCAAAACCACTTAGGTCGTTTAAACGATTGGTTGCATAATCAAAATTAAAAGCACTTTGCAAAATATGCCAACCAGAGGTTTGGCCTAAAAACGGGTGTAAATTAATTAAGCCTTTGGTAAACCCAAATTGGTTTAACCATTTTATCGTTTGTATGTAATAGGTTTCGTTATCCACCAAAAAAGGAGCTGTAGCACATTTTGCTAATAGCAAAATAGTTACTACTGCTAATAACACTTTAAAGATAGGTGTTAACGTTTTTAATTTTTTTATAAATTGTTTAAACGCTTTGAATATATAAGGTTTATTAAGAAAAAAGAAAACAATTGTAGTGCTTAAAATCACTATAGAAAACCATATGTTAACTGCAAAAAAAATAGACCAGAACCCAGTCAAGAGGGTAATTGAAAATAAGCCAAAAAATAATGTGATAATACTATTTTGAGTTTCAAGCTTTAATAACCGATTGGTTGCCACACCAAATATAAGTGCGCAAATAAAGATGGTAATCCAGGATAAAAGGATAAGAAACATTAATGGTTAATTATTGAAACGAATTTACAAAATGAAATGGATTATTCTAACTATGGTGGCAATTCACAAATTACAAGTCACTCCATTTTTCCATCTACCATAACTAATTTCCTATCTGCTAAATTAGCCAACTCTTCGTTATGCGTAACAATAACAAAGGTTTGTCCAAATTCGTCACGAAGTTTAAAGAACAGATTGTGTAGGTTTTCGGCACTTTCACTATCTAAATTTCCAGACGGTTCATCGGCAAAAATAAGGCTTGGGTTATTAATTAAAGCCCTTGCCACAGCAACACGCTGCTGTTCACCTCCTGATAGTTCGTTAGGTTTATGGTTGTATCTATGCGATAAGCCTAAGAAGTCTAACAACTCTTTTGCACGTTTGGTAGCTTGAGTTTTTGATGTCTTTTTTATAAATGCAGGAATACATACATTTTCTAAGGCTGTAAATTCTGGTAATAATTGATGAAACTGAAAGATAAAACCAATGTTTTCATTTCTAAATTTCGCCAATTGCTTATCAGATAACGTATTAATATCGATATTATTAATAACAAGGGAAGCATTATCTGTTTTAGATATTTTGTCTAAGGTGCCTAAAATTTGCAATAATGTTGTTTTTCCAGCACCAGAAGCTCCAACTATAGATACAACTTCACCTTTTTTAATATGCACATCTACGCCTTTTAAAACGTGTAAATCGCCATAGTTTTTGTGAATGTTTTCCGCTTTAATCATATAAAAAATAAAACGTTGAAATTACCACTTTACAATCTATTGCGCAACTTTTTAAATGGTTTTAGATGTCTTTTTAAATACTTTCTTAATATCGTTATAGTCTATAAAATAAACCATTCTAAGTGAGAATGTATTTCCGTTAGGTTGATTAAATAAATCGTTTAGAGAATCGTTAAACGCTTGCGAACCATCGTTATTAAAATTGAAAATACGGTTTCTATATTGGGCTGTTAAAAAGCTACCTGGTGCAAATTGCCAGGAGTAAGTTAGGTTCAAGTTCCAAGTGCTAAAATTAACATCTGGATCGTCAAGGTCTTCTTTTGTATAATTGTCGTCTCTGTTTAGTCTTCCGTTTTCGCCTAAAGCAAATAATTCATTTTCATATTGTACAGCGCTCCAATAGTTTCTAAAGCTTAGTGTTAAACTATTCATCGCATTAAAATTATAACTTCCCGAAATACTATTTTCAATGGTTATTTGATCGCGTTGCCCATAAATTATGTCGTCTCCAATAAAATCTATCCAACCGCGTTCTCTTAATTCCTGATCCCAATCAAAGGAGTAAATAACTATAAAATTCTCATTAAATTTAATTCTTGGCTCTATGGTAAAGAATATACTCTCGTAAGATCTTTCTTTTTCAAAAAGCGTTTCGTATCCAACATTGGCATCTATAGCAAACGTTTTGTTGTAGTTAGTAGAAATCCAAGTTCCTGTATTTAGCCAATCTTCAGTAATAAAATACCTGCCATCGACGCGAGGTCCAAAATAATCGAATTGCTTTCCAGGTTGCACGTTAAAACTACCACCATAGGCCATTAAACTCTTTTTGCCAACAGCAAAAACACTTGCTCCAAAGTTAAAGCCAGTAAATGTTCCTGGTTGGTATAAATTATTATAGTTAGCCCAACTATCAATACTAAAATTATTTAATTTTTCTGTAGGTTCGAAAATTTGATAAGAAAAACTGGCATTAAAATTATTATAGTTATTTCTAAATATTAACCCCATATCGTTAATATCATAATCTGTATCAGCTAAACTATGATTAAGACTCCATCTATATTTTCCACTATTTTTACCAAAACCAAGACTAGTACTTAAACCCGTTTGCGTGCCATCTTCTAAATTAATATTGCTCATTTTCACTTCGGCATTCGCGCCATAAGTATTCTTTTTATTTTTTAAATCGAATAGTAAACCAGTTACATTAGCATCTCTTGCTCCAGAACTATTTCTCACATTATTAGGTGAGTTATTTCCTGAGCCATTACGTGTTACATTTGTGTTTATTAGTGTTACAGAAGAGTTTTTGTTAAATTGTTGGTCTACAACCATTATATTATAGTTGGTGAGTGGCTCGACTGTTTCGCTACGTTTTTCACCCGTTACTGTATCAATAATATCGACGTCTGTTTTTTCGGTAATGGCATTAAAAAAACCAATACCAAGACCATTTTTTGTTCTTCCTGAGACCTTTACAGCATTTAATAAGGCTGTTTTTTGTGGAAAGTCACCATCAACGTTTTCGTTAGTACCAAGAAGCGGATTACCTATTGGAGCACTACCAATTCGTCTGGAAAAGAATAAGTTTCCTTTTCTAAACAAATCTACACCTTCAGTAAAAAACTGTCGCTGTTCAGAAAATGTTTGCTCAAAAGGTCCTAAATTAAGCTGAACATCATCGAAGCCTACCTGGCTAAAATCTGGAATAAGTGTGGCATCTAAAGTAAAGTTTTCTGTAATACCATATTTAATATCCAAACCTACATTAAAGTCGTCTAATTTATCACCATCAAATCGATCTGCAACATAGGAAGCAAAAGGATAAAAATTTAAACGAGTAGGAGGTTCAAGATTTGTTAATCCCTTTAATTCACCGTTAAAAAAACCAATACCTGCACCACTGGTTACATCCACCGCATTCCATGTATTTTGCTCGCGAGTCGTTCTATAATGTCTATGAAATTGAATACCCCAAGTTGGGTTTTCCTGTTGTGTAAAACGTAAGGCTCTGTAAGGGATTTTTATTTCTACTATCCAACCATCATCCATTGTTTTTACAGCACTTTCCCACACAGCATTCCACCCAAAATCTTCACCATTTCCTGGACTCTCTGTAGCGTCTGCTTGCGTTCCGGAACTAAACACAAAGAATTCGGTATTATTCTGCGCATCGTTATTAGGATTAAAGATGGCTGCAAAAAAATCGGATTGTCCAAAGTCATCACGTTGTGTAAATTGCTTCATCATGTCTTCTGGATTATCATAAAGATATGCCGAAATATAAATCCCAGAATCATCGTAAGCCATTTTAACTTCTGTACGCTTATTTTCTGGCATTGTTTTACCAACAGTTGGTCTAAATTGAATAAAATCTGTAGCTATTTGAGCAGTCTCCCATGCTTTGTCATTTAATACTCCATCGATCTTTGGTGCATGATCCGTTCGTAAAATATGATAGGTTTTTTTGTCTTGCGCTTTAACATGTAACGTAATAAGAAGTGCGAAAGTAAAAATTGAAAAAAATTTCATTTTAATAATTGGTTGGTTAATGATTGATAGTCTAAAGACTCCAATGGTTTTGGATTGTTACAGTTTGTTAGCAAAACTACTTTTACATTTAATTATATTTCATAATTAAAAGTTAAAATAAATAGCTAAAGTAAGGTTATACACATAAAACAGACTATTTTGAGTAAATTTAAACAATGGAAAATAAGAATTTAGAAATAGCAACATTTGCTAATGGCTGCTTTTGGTGTACAGAAGCTGTTTTTAATAGAGTAGTAGGGGTGGAAAAAGTGATTTCTGGCTACACTGGCGGAAACATTAAAAACCCTGCTTATCGCGAAATTTGTACAGGTAGAACTGGTCATGCTGAAGGGATTCAGGTATTTTATGATGACACACAAATAAGTTATATAGAATTGCTCGAAATATTTTTTGCCACACACGATCCAACGACTTTAAACAGACAAGGTCATGATGTTGGTACGCAATACCGATCTGTAATTTTTTATCATACTGAAGAACAGAAAAACCAGGCTGAAGCATTTATACAGCATTTGGATTCCGAACATGTTTTCGACAATAAAATAGTTACCGAAGTTACAGCTTTCGACGTATTTTATAACGCCACGGACGACCACCAAGAGTATTATGAAAAAAATATCGACGCATCTTATTGCCAGTTTGTAATACATCCAAAAATTAAAAAATTAAATACTTATTATAGCGATAAAGTAAAAGGAGACCAACATGAGAAAACCACATAATATGCTAAATAAAGAATTTGAAGAACATAACATCAAAGTAACCGACGAAGTAAAAAATCGTTTTAAAGATATTATAGAAGACTTAGGTGAAGATACTAAACGCGATGGTTTACTAAAAACACCAGAACGTGCTGCCAAAGCAATGCAATTTCTTACTCAAGGTTACCAGCAAGACCCTGCAGATATTTTAAAAAGCGCAATGTTTAAAGAAGAATATAACGATATGGTTATTGTAAAAGATATAGAGTTGTATTCGCTTTGCGAACACCATATGTTACCATTTTTTGGTAAGGCACATATCGCTTACATACCTAAAGGTCAAATAGTTGGTTTAAGTAAATTACCACGAATTGTAGATGTGTTTGCCAGGCGTTTACAGGTACAGGAGCGGTTAACACACCAGATTTTAGATTGTATTAACAATACGTTAAAGCCGGAAGGCGTTGCTGTGGTTATAGAAGCCTCACACATGTGTATGATGATGCGTGGCGTTCAAAAACAAAATTCTACAACAACCACCTCTGGTTTTAGAGGTGCTTTTGAAAAAAATGAAACACGTAGCGAGTTTTTAAAATTAATTAGTTCTAGTTTAAGTTAGTAGAAGTATAATTTTTAATACTTAGATTTTTTGTTGAGTACCTGTAACAAAACATATAAAATACTTACCTATAATCAAATAGCGTTTTAATTTTATTCTTTTAATAAAAACGGAACACTATTTGCTTTATAAAATGTATTAATACAATTACAACACAATGAATTTAGACAACACAAACAAGTACAAAATTTTAGCAGCCGGTATTCTTTTTGATGCTGTTGGTTATGCCAGTTTTATAATCCCAGGCATAGGTGAGCTTATCGACATTTTTTGGGCTCCAGCTTCGGCTTATTTAATGACCAAACTTTACAAAGGTAATGCTGGTAAAATTGGTGCTGCTGTTTCTTTTATAGAAGAAGCCATGCCAGGATTAGACGTTATACCAACATTTACATTAATGTGGTTATATACTTATGTTTATAAAACTAAAACAGAAGAGACAATTATTGAAGTAGATTAGTTTAACTTAGAAACAAAAAATAAAAAAGCACTCCAACGAGTGCTTTTTTTATGCTGTAACTTTATTATCTAAGTTTTTATTTCTTTACTGATGTTGTTTTTAAAACCTCATGGTCGTTCTAACATTAAATACCCTTGGTGTTAAATAATTAGGGATTGCATATTGTCTTTTACTATAGACATCGCGAACCCAAGTATTGGTTATTGAGTTCTGCACATCGAATACATTAAAAATTTCAAAACCTAAAGAAAGGTCTTTAAATGGTTTTTTCCAGCCACTATCAAATTGTTTTTTAGCATCAACAAGTACAAACTGAAAACCAATATCTGCACGTTTATAGTCTGGTAACCTGCTTTGGTATTGGTACTTGTCGGCGTAACTTGGCGACCCTCCTGGTAATCCCGTGTTATAAACCAAATTTAAATACATTTTAAAGTTTGGCAATCTCGGCACATAATCTTGAAAAAGAGCAGCAAATTTTAAACGCTGGTCTGTAGGTCTGGCAATATAGCCTCTGTTATTTATGTTTTCTTCGGTTTTTAAATAACCAAAACTAAACCAGCTTTCGGTTCCAGGAACAAACTCACCGTTTAATCGCATATCTAATCCGTAAGCATACGCCTTTGCACTATTATTAGCACTATAACGAATACGCACGTTTTCTACCGTATAGGGATTAACATCGCTCAAGTTTTTATAATAGGCTTCTGTGGTTAGTTTAAATGGACGGTTCCACATTTTAAAACTATAATCGTTGCCCAATACTAAATGAAACGATTTTTGTGCCTTTACATTGGGCTGTACAATACCGTTGGCGTCACGTAATTCTCTGTAAAACGGTGGCTGATAATACAACCCTCCACTAACACGAAATAACATGTCTTTTTCCCAATTAGGTTTAATAGCAAATTGCGCTCTTGGGCTAAAAACTATCTGGTTATCTCCTGTAACATTACCATCTTTAACTTGCCAATTGTGAGCCCTAACACCAGCATTATACCAAACATCTGCAGCTCCTAAAGTGGAGCGTTTACTCCATTGCAAGTATGCTTGTATTCTATTTATTTGTGTATTGTTTCGGGCTTGTACATTTTGAAATGCTGTAAGCGGAAAGGTGTCTGGTTCGTATGGTTCCTGATTAAAACCACCAGAATTTGGCGGATTGATAGAAAATCCAGCCGAGTCTATAACTTCCCATTCTATTAGGCGATCTCGAATATCTTCGTTTGTGTATTTAACAGACCATTTAATTTCATTTTCATTAAGGTCTGCAGTGCCTTTAACTTCAACATTAGTAATAAGCGCATCTAAATCGTTACGACCATGATTAAGTTGCCCTCCAATACCTTCTGAAAATTCTACCTCTCCCAAATCTTCATCGCCAATATTGCTGTTTACTTCACCTAAACGGTATTGGGCTAAAATATCGAAATGTTCTTCTTCAGTTGTATGGTAAGTAGAAGCAACCAAGCCTAAGGTAACATTATCATTTACTGTGTAAGTGCCTTGTAAGGCACCAAAAAGTGTTTTGTAGCTATCTCGTTCCTGACCTTCGTAAAAGACTAATAATGCTAACGGATTATCTAATGTACCAAAATTGGTCTGCCTGGTTTCGGGTTCGTAATTATAATTGTTAAGTGAGGCGTTTCCTAAGAAACTCAATTCAAATTTATCTGTAAACCTATAGGTTAAATAGGTTTGTACATCTGCAAAAGTAGGATCGTAATTGGTTTCGGTCTCTTTGGCATTTACTAAGAGTGTATTATCTCTATAACGTAAACCTGTAATGCTTGTAAATTTCGAATCTTTACTTGATGTTTCTACGGCAACGCTGCCACCTAATAAGCTAAGGTCTGCAGCTACTGCAAAATCTTTTGGTCTTTTGTAAGTGATATCTAAAACCGAAGATAGCTTATCACCATATTTGGCTTGAAAACCTCCAGCCGAGAAATCGACATTCTGTATCAAATCGCTGTTTATAAAACTTAAACCTTCTTGTTGTCCAGATCGTACAAGAAATGGTCTGTAAACTTCTATACCGTTAACATAGACAAGGTTTTCATCGAAATTTCCACCTCGAACGGAATATTGTGTACTTAATTCATTATTGCTACTTACACCAGGTAACGTTTTTAATATATTTTCAACACCTGCCTGAGCTCCGGGAATCTTTCTAATAGCTTCTGGTTCTATAGTTACGATTCCTTGCACATCTTTCCTTTTTTTTCCGTTTAAAATTACAGAAGTTATTTGCTCAACGTCAGTTTTTAAAACAGGGTTAAATTCAAATATTTCACCGTTTTTTAAATTAACGGTAATCGTTACATTTTGGTGAGACACGTGAGAATATACTAATGTAACATCTGTGTTGGCAGGTACGGTAAGTTGGTAGAAACCGTTCTCGTTAGTAGAGGTACCACTATTTTCAGTTTTAATATTTACGGCTTGGAGCGGAAAACTTCCTTCATCTAAAATCACACCATTTACTGTAGCAGTTTGTGCCAAGGCGTAGAGTGGAAGTAGGAAGGTTAATAGTTTTAGAAAGTTAGTTTTTGTAGTCAAGATCTTTATTTATATTTATTTCCTGAAAAATACAGCTTCAAATGTAGTGCTATTTCCCACATTATCTGTTACAATTATTTTTAAATTATTCTTGGTTTCGTTAACAACAGCATCATTAAAATCGTGCGTTAATGTTTTCTTTTTATAATCATACTCCATTAAAATCCATTTTCCATTAACTGTCGCTCTGTAATTAGAAATACCAGTAATTTTATCGTCAATTTTCACTTTTAAGTAGCGATATTTACTCAGCCAGCTACCATCTTTAAAATTTACAGGTGCTATTGTTGGCGCAATAGTGTCTCTTGCTAAAACGTAAGTTCCTAAGTCTTTAGTACGCGTGGTTAGCATATTTCCTTTTCTTTTGGTTGGAGAGTAGCTTGGCCAGTTGTTCCAGCCTATTAATTCTGCAATATAAAGTTGATTTAAATCTGCCTCGTTGTACTTACTAATGTCGAAAGCGATAGTAAAATTCTTTTTAACGGGAAGTGTTGGTTTATGTAGTGTTAATGTGTCATTTTCTACGTTAAAATCTATAAAAAAACTATCGTAAAAGGTGTCCTTGTAAAAATTTACTTTTACATTTTTATCACTTAATTCGGCTTCTAAATCATGCTGGATATAATGTTGTGTCGTAACTTTTTCTTCTACATCATTAGGTTTTTGGTTATCGCCTTGAATAGCGATGTCTAAAATCGTTTCATTGCCTTTAAAATCTGTAATTTTTGCTTTAAATACCGAAGAAACTGTATCGAAAATAGTAATATAACCATTGTCGATATAGTTGTTATACATGCTTAACGGATTGTTAGGTTCAATAAATAACTTTTGTAGTTTATCCTTATTTTCTTTATAGTGTTCATAATCGATTAAACGGTTAAGATGTTTGGTTTCAGCAAATGAGAAGCGTCTGAAATCGATTTCAAAATTCTGATTGCCATTGAAATACGTTGAAATATTATAAACTCCATTTTTGTTGGATGCCAAATCTTGCCTGTCTATGGTTTGTACAGCAAAGCCAATGGTTCCAAAAGCTTTTAAATCTTCAACTTTATAATTGCCATCCTTTTGAGGGATTAGACGCAGCTTCTGTTTTTTGTTAGAGCCATTTACGTGAGAATTAGGACCAACAGGATAGGCATAAACATTACTAATTACAGGTTTTGTTGTGTCTTTTACATCAATACCAAACAGCATAGGATTTATAGGCCGTTCGGCATTATCACGAATTTCGAAATGTAAATGTGGTCCAGAGGAGCTTCCTGTATTTCCTGAATAAGCAACTATGTCTCCTTTTTTAATTTTTAAATCTTCGGAAGTAGGGAATAGTTCTATTTCAAAAGTTTCTTTTTCGTATTGTTTAGCTTTAATATATTTTTCAATATCTGGACTAAATTTTTGTAAATGCGCGTAAACACTGGTATACCCATTTGGATGAGTAATGTACAGCGCTTTGCCATAACCAAAATGTGCAATTTTAATGCGGCTTACATAACCTTCTGCAATACCATAAACCTTTAAACCTTCGGTTTGTTTAGTTTTAATGTCGAGACCAGAGTGGAAGTGGTTTGAGCGTAATTCGGCAAAGGTACCTGCTAAAACGATGTTAATATCTAAAGGTGATCTAAAATAATCTTGAGGATATTCGCTTTGCGAAAAAACCGAAAAACTAATTAAAAAAAATAAAAGGAATAAGCGCATAGAATTTAAAATATCAATTTTACATAAGGCACATTGATAGTGTGCTAAAATATACATTTGCTGTGTAATAGCAAAGCAAAATCAAAGACCAAGCCAATATGCTGATTTTTAAAGGCTAATAATTTAATTTATAGCATGCTTTTTTTATTTTTAAATTTTATGATAAAACAATTGTAAAATAGGTTGTGTTCTGTTAACTTTGTAAGATAAGTATTGATATTTGTAAATGAGTAATATTGAGGATATTGTAGATGCTCTGGAGAAAAAAATTAGCAAAGTCCTAAAAAAACAAGCTGTTTTAAAGGAAACTAATTTAGAATTAGCTAAAGAAATCGATCAATATCAAAGTACTATTAAAAACCAAGAATTAGCAATTGCTGCTTGGAAAGATAAGTACGAAACGCTTAAAATGGCCAATACAATACTTGGCAGTGACGACGATAAACGAGAAACAAAACTCAAAATAAACGCATTAATTCGAGATATAGACCATTGTATTGGTCAACTTTCAGAATAATGCAACATAGTAATTTATGGCTGAAATGCTTAAAATAAAGCTTTCTGTGGCTAACAGAGTGTATCCTTTAACAATTCCGCCAAGTCAGGAAGAAGGGTTACGTATAGCAGCCAAAAAAATAGATGCTATGATAAAACAGTTTGAGCAAAGTTATTCTGTTAGAGATAAACAAGATGTTTTAGCGATGTGCGCTTTACAATTTGCTTCTCAAGTAGAACAGAAAACATTAGATAAGGAACATGTAAATGAACACGTAGAAGAAAAGCTAAAAGCTTTAAACCAAGTGTTACAGGAGCATTTAAGTTCATAACGTTCTTATAAATAAAATTAGGTTACTGCCTACATTAATTATTTTTTTGATAAACTCAACGTTAATTCTTTAAAAAGGGTGAGTTGAAGTTGTAAAAGCGTGCTGCTAATAGAGCATTACTAAAGTTATTTAGTATCTATTTGGGCAGATACTTGATCAGCTTGTTAGCCCTAAACTTGTTTTTAAGGAGTTTATACAAAACCAAAATTAGTGTAGGCTTTTTTTATATAATTAAACTAACAATAATGGAGAATACAATAATATTTAGTATTGCAGGAGTCGCTATTGGAGCAATAATAGGGTTCGTAATTGCTAAAGTGATGGAACGAAACAACGCTTCAAAACTAATAAAAAATGCTAAAAAATCTGCTTCAAGCATATTAAGAGAGGCAAAAAGTGAAGGAGAAAGCATAAAAAAAGATAAAATTTTACAGGCTAAAGAAAAATTTATAGAACTTAAATCTGAGCATGAAAAAGTGATTTTGTCTCGAGATAAAAAAATGTCTGATGCCGAAAAACGTACTCGAGATAAAGAGTCTCAAATATCGAGTGAACTTGCAAAAACCAAAAAATTAAACTCTGAAATTGAAGCAAAGCAAAAAGACTACGACCATCGTTTAGAAATTGTAGAAAAGAAGCAAGAAGAAGTCGATAAATTACATAAGAGCCAGATTGAGCAACTTGAAGTTATTTCTAGTCTATCTGCCGAAGATGCCAAAGCACAACTTGTGGAGTCGCTTAAAGGTGAGGCTAAAAATGAAGCTATGGCTTATGTACAGGGCAAAATGGAAGAAGCTAAGCTAACGGCTCAACAAGATGCAAAGAAGATTATAATTAATACTATTCAACGTATTGGAACAGAAGAAGCAGTAGATAATTGTGTATCTGTATTTAATATTGAAAGCGACGATGTAAAAGGGCGTATTATTGGTAGAGAGGGTAGAAATATTCGCGCTATTGAAGCTGCAACAGGCGTAGAAATAATAGTAGATGATACACCAGAGGCTATAATTTTATCATGTTTCGATTCTGTAAGACGTGAAATAGCACGTTTATCTTTACACAAACTGGTAACAGATGGTAGAATACATCCTGCAAGAATTGAGGAAGTAGTAAAGAAAACACAAAAACAAATAGAGCAGGAGATTATAGAAGTTGGTAAGCGAACTGTTATTGATTTAGGAATTCATGGTTTAAATCCTGAATTAATAAAAATGGTAGGACGTATGAAATACCGATCTTCATATGGTCAAAACTTATTACAACACTCTCGTGAAGTTGCAAAACTGTGTGGTGTTATGGCAGCCGAGTTAGGTTTAAATCCTAAATTAGCAAAACGAGCGGGATTATTACACGATATTGGTAAAGTACCAGATGCTGAAGCCGATATGGAAACACCTCATGCGATTTTAGGAATGCAATGGGCTGAAAAGTACGGAGAAAAACCTGAAGTTTGTAATGCCATTGGAGCGCACCACGACGAGATAGAAATGAAATCTTTACTGTCGCCAATTATTCAGGTTTGTGATGCTATTTCTGGAGCAAGACCAGGTGCAAGACGTCAGGTTTTAGATAGTTACATACAGCGATTAAAGGATTTAGAAGATATTGCTTTTGGATTTAATGGAGTTAAGAAAGCATATGCTATACAAGCAGGTAGAGAATTGCGTGTTATTGTTGAGAGTGAAAAAGTGAGTGATCAAAGTGCAGCAGATTTATC
Organism: Lacinutrix chionoecetis; assembly: GCF_053604665.1. Classification (NCBI taxonomy): domain Bacteria; kingdom Pseudomonadati; phylum Bacteroidota; class Flavobacteriia; order Flavobacteriales; family Flavobacteriaceae; genus Lacinutrix; species Lacinutrix chionoecetis. The sequence goes on along the minus strand of NZ_JBSHNQ010000085.1, from coordinate 80,482 downwards.
CTTTAGTATTTCTCAAAAAATACAAACAGATATGACCTATCCAGGACAAGTAAAGGTTACCGTTATTAGAGAAACAAGAGCGGTAAATATTGCCAAGTAAGCTATAACCTTTACATTTATATTTAACAAAAAAGCTTAGTTTAAACTAAGCTTTTTTTGTTTGGAAATTTTATTATAAATGTTGAGCCAATACCTACTTGGCTTTCAACTTTTATTGAGCCTCCAAAGGCTTCTATTTGGTTTTTGGTGAGATAAAGGCCTACACCTTCGGCGTTTTCATTTTTATGAAATGTTTTATACAATTCGAACATGTGATCGCCATACTTCTCAAGGTCGATTCCTAACCCGTTATCAGAGAATTTTAATATAATATAATCTTTAGTGCGTTTAGAGGTAAGATTTATAATTGGAGTTCTATCAGGGTGTCTATATTTTATAGCATTCGAAATTAAGTTTTGCAGAATACTTTCCAAATAAGTAGGGTTGTACTCTAAGCATAAGTTGTCTTCAAAGTCAATTTTAATAACAGCTTGTGCTTCCTTTATTTTTACATCTAAAAATTTAATTGTATCCAAAGCAAAACTTTTTATGTTAAGCATTTGTATATTATCATTTTTTACAGAGCCTGTACTTACAATTTTGTTTAAGTTTTTTATAGTTTTTGTTAGAGCATCGCTAACAGATCTTAAATGTATTAAAATCTCAATTTTTTCACTTTCTATCTCGGCTTCATCATGAAAATTCAATAAACTTTCAAAATTGGCAGCATGAGATTTTAAATTATGTGTAGCAATAAACGCAAAGTTTTTAAGTTTTTTATTTTGTTTAGATATTACCGTTTGTTTATCTATCAATTTTGCTTCTTGTTCTTTCCTTTCATTAATGTCTATTGTAGTACCTATAACTCGTGTAAGGTTTCCTTTGGCGTCTCTAGAAACTACTTTGCCTATATCCTTAACCCATTTATAATTACCCTCTTTGGTAAGAATTCTGTGCTCGCTTGTATAGTTTTGTGTTTCGTTGCTATAATGACGGGATAATTTCTCTAATACTATTGGTAAATCCTCTGGATGTATTGCTTCTTGCCAGTTATATGATATAGAATTTTTGCTTAAATGTTCTAATTCTAATATTTTTTTAGCTTCATTAGAATAATTTACGGTATTATTTAATGGATTATAATCCCAAACTCCAATATTAGAATTTTCTAAGGCGAACTTAGAAATAATCATATCAATGGTAAGCTTAGAATTATAATCAACATAATCAGTAATATCCTCGTATGCGATATTTAGGTTATTCATAATAGTAATTAGATTTAGGGGGTAACCAAAAATAACCATATGTAAAATATAGGAATTTTTTGCAGTGCAAAAATATAAAATAATCGACAAAAAGCAAATAAATACGATAAAATGTATTAGTTAATGCTATCTTAGTAATAGGTGCTTGTCTTAAGTAAGATGTTTAAATAGGGATATAATTAAGTAATATCTGGAATTTTATTTTTTAGAGTTATAATAAATGTTGTCCCAACGTTAACCTCACTTTTTACTTGTATTTTCCCACCAAAAGCTTCTATTTGGCTTTTAACCAAATATAATCCTACGCCTTCTGCATCCTCATTATAGTGAAAAGTTTTATACAGGTTAAAAATATCTTTGCCAAATTTGTCTAAATCAATTCCTAATCCATTGTCTGTAATTGAAATAAGAATATTATCTTTCTTAAATTCAGATTTTATAGTAATAATAGGATCCCTGTCTGGATGTTTATATTTAATGGCATTAGACAATAGATTTTGTATAATACTCTCTAAATAAGCAGAGTGATAGTAGATGTGTAATTTAGGGTTGACCTCGTTAAATACTACAGCGTTATTTTCGGTTATAACAACATCTAAGAGTTTTAGTGTTTCCTCAATAAAACTATTCACATTAAGCTTTTGTATATCGGTTTCTTTTTTAGATTGAACCGTAACTATTTGATTTAAATTTTGAATTGTTCTGTCTAGAGACATAGAAACATCTTTTAAATGTCCAATAAGTTCTTGTCTTTCCTCACTATTTTCAGCTTGATCATAGAGCTCTAAAAGACTTTCAAAATTACCTGAATATTGTTTAAGATTGTGCGTTACTATATGTGCAAAATTCTTTAGTTTATTATTTTGCTTAGTGGCAATGGTTAAGGCATTATTCTTTTTTATTTCATCTCTTACCTGTTGGGTAATATCTGTATGCGTACCAATAAAATGTATATAACCATCTGCAATGTGGTCGTTTACAATTTGTCCTTGATCCAATATCCATTTGTAAGCACCATTTTTACATAATACTCTATGTTTATTAATGTAAAATCGTTTTTTACCATTAATATGATCTTGATAATCCTTAAAATATTTTTTTCTGTCCTCTGGATGCACACGATTGTTCCAATCATCTAAATCATTACCAAAGGTGTCATCATCTTCAAAACCAATAATAGCTTTTGAAGACTCGGAGAAAAAAACTTTATTTACTTTTTCATTAAAGTCCCATACGCCAATTTTAGAGATTTCTAAAGCTGTTTGTAACTTCCGTAGGTTGGATTCGGGCGTATTTAAATTCATAAAAAAATTACTGTTAGCTCTAAGCATAACAAAACGGATACAATTATTTTAAGGGAACTTATTGTGTATCTATAGTAGTCAATCAAATATATATAAAAAATTCTTTCAAATACATTTAACTACGATAAAATGTTAATTTATTGTCTTGGATGAAAGGTTTGTATGACATTTTTTAAATGACTTTTATCCACATGCATGTAAATTTCTGTGGTAGTAATGCTTTCATGTCCCAGCATAAGCTGTATGGCTCTTAAATCTGCTCCGTTTTCCAGGAGATGTGTTGCAAAGGAGTGACGGAAGGTATGCGGAGAAATAGTTTTCCCTAAATTTATTTTTATTGCTAATTGTTTGATTATTGTAAAAATCATGGCTCTTGTAAGCTGTTTTCCTCTTCTGTTTAAAAACAAAGTATCTTTAAATTCGTTACCGATAGATTGGTGATTTCTTATTTCTTTTCTATAAATATTAATAAATTTTTGAGTCTCCTCAACTATGGGTACAAAGCGTTGTTTATCTCCTTTACCAGTAACTTTTATAAAGCCTTCTTCGAAAAACAAATCTGATATTTTAAGCGTAGTCAGTTCACTTACACGCAAACCGCAACCGTACAAAAGTTCTAAAATAGCTCGATTACGTTCGCCTTGTGGTTTACTTAAATCTATGGCGTTTATTAATTTGTTTATTTCTGTTTCGCTTAACGTGTCTGGTAATTTTCTTCCTATTTTAGGTGAGTCTATGGTGTCTAATGGGTTTGTTTCTCGATAATCCTCGAAAACCAAATAATTAAAAAAACCTTTTAAACCAGAGATTAATCGGGATTGCGAACGTTCATTTACATGTTTTGCAACAGTATAAATAAATTGCTGAATTATTTCTTTTGTAATGGTAATAGGAGAGGTGGCAATGCTGTTATCTTCTAAATATGTAATTAATTTTTTAACATCGAAACTATAGTTTTTTATTGAGTTGGTGGATAACCCACGCTCAATTTTTAAGTATAGTTGGTAATCTTTTAATGCGTCTTGCCATTTCATGGTACTAAAATAAAAAAGCCACTTCAATAAGAAGTGGCTTTTTGTAGTTTATTTTAAGCTTAGTATTATAGTCCAGGATATTTATCGGTTATAATATCTATACCATCTATTATCCAACCAACTATAAAGAATCCACCTGTTAAGATAAATAATATATTCCATCCAATTGGACTTCCTAAATACCATCTGTGAGCTGCAAAACCACCTAAAAACACCCATAGCAGGATAGCAGTTGTTTTGTCTTTACGTTTCATAACGGCAGGAGACGTCATTTCAGCATCAACAGTATCTGTTGTTACATTTGTGGTGTTTTCAACCGTAGTTGTTGTTCTTTTTACTGGAAAAGATGCACTTGCTGTAGTAATTCCGATAAAGAATACTAAAAACGAAAGTAATAGTTTAATTTTCATATTTATTTGGTTTAAGTTTGTTTACCAATATTAACATTTTTTTTATTTGTATGAAGTATTTTATATCATTAATTATCGTTTTATTTTCGTTTACAGAAAGCATAGCTCAACAAACCTTTGATTATGTGGGTTTTATAAAATTAAACGATTCCTCTTTAATTAGCTTAACTTTAAAATTAATAGAAGATAATGGAAAAATTACTGGCTATACACTTACAGATATAGGAGGCGATCATGAAACAAAATCGAGTATAATAGGAGAATATAACGAGAAATATAAAACGTTAAATTTTAGAGAAGTAGCCACTATATATACAAAATCTTACATAACCGAAGATGATTTTTGTTACGTAAACTTTATCTCAGATAGTTATAAATTAGGAAAGTCATCCAAACTTAAAGGGAAATTTAAAGGGTTGTTTCCGGATAATACCGAATGTATAAACGGAGAAATCATGCTCACACCAAAGGAAAAATATATAAAGAGAATTGAAAAAGCCGATAAGTTTATAGAAAAAACAAAACGTGTACCAGACAGTATTAAAAAGGATATTTACATAACAAAAATTATGGATTCCATTCAAATGAACGTTCTTAAAAACAAACAGACAATGAGTGTGTTTTCCAACAGCAAAAACATAAGTTTAGAAATCTTTGATGGCGGTCAATTGGATGGAGATAAAATTACATTAGCGTATAATGGTAATACCCTTTTAAGCAATTTTGAAACTGGTAAAGAAAGAAAACGCATACCTTTAAAACTTACCAATAAAAAGAACACCTTCACATTAACCGCTAACAACGTGGGCAGCATATCTACTAACACAGCAATTATAGAAATCTTTGTTGATAACTCTAAAATTAGGGCTTTAACTAATTTAAAAGCTGGAGAAAAAACCACAATTAACTTTTATCTTAAGTAACCTTCAAGGTTTTGATAATTAATAGGTTATGTTAAAAAATTAGAAACAATTTATGTTTATTTAGAAACACTTTAAATTTAATGTGCAACATATTGATTAACAGTTTGTTATGATTGAATTGTTAATAAAATTGTTAATAACTGTGTTAAAGAAGCTCATTTCAACATAAATTTTATTTAGTTTCGTACTAATCAATAAATTAAAAACTAAAACAATGAAAAAATTATTTTTAACGGCAGCTATTGCTGTATGTGCATTATTAAGTGTAAATGCCCAAGACGGAATGTTTAAAGTAGGAGTCAATGCAGGTTTACCAGTTGGTGACTTTAGCGATTTTTACTCATTAAGTGCTGGATTGGATGTGGCTTATTTATTTCCTGTATCAGACGATATTTATCTTGGTGCTGCTACTGGATTTATGAATGTTTTTGGTGAAGATTTAGAGTCTACATTTGGAACAACTACAGTTACAGTTGAGGCTGAAGACGCTCAATTTATTCCTGTTGCTGCTGCAGTAAGGTTTAATGTTTCTGAAGAATTTTACTTAGGAGCAGATGCAGGTTATGCGATCTCGGCTGGTGAAGGAGAAGGAGGTATTTATTATAGACCACGAGTTGGTTACAGTTTTAGTGAAAAGGTGGGTGCAAACTTATCTTACACAGGAATTAGTAATGATGGAGCATCATTAAACACTGTAGGTTTAGGAATAGAGTTTACATTCTAATTAATACAATAGTTATAATTAAAAACCGAAGCAAAAGCTTCGGTTTTTTTATTGTTAACCTTAAAACCTTGTTAAATAGTAGTATTAATCGATTGATTGTCAGTGAATACTATTATCGTTTCTTTTTTTTTATTCTTTTTTCTTTGTAGATATTTTGCATTAACATAGTTTTGCGCCCTCAAATCAATAAATGAATTTAAACAATGAAAAAATTATTATTTACAGCTGCTATTGCAGTATTAGGTTTTACAAGTATTAATGCACAAGAAGAAACAACAACAGGTGGTTTTGAAAATGGAGATGTTTTTATCTCAGGTGCAGTAGGTTTTGGTTCTTCTTCTCAAGGAGATTTTAAAGACAGTCAATTCGAAATTTCTCCAAAAGTTGGATTCTTTGTATCAGAGAATATTGCAGTTGGTGCTAGCTTAGGTTACGCTTCTTTTACAAGCGAAGGTCCTGCTTTCGATCCTGATACATTTGAAGAAATTACTGCTGAAGATAAAACAACTGCTTTAAGTGCAGGTGTATTTGGACGTTACTACACAACTCCAGCAAGTCAGTTTTCTTTCTTCGGTGAATTATCTGCTAACTTTGTAGCAACTAAATTCGATGAAGCTTTTGTTGAAGAAGATGTTAAGTTTGATGGTTTAAACTTTCAAATCGCTCCAGGTATTAGCTATTTCGTTTCAGATTGTATTACTTTAGAAGCATCTATTGGTGTTTTAGGATACAACACTTTTAAAGCTGATGCCGAAGGTGCAGAAGCAAGAAATGATTTTAATATTGGATTAGATTTATCTGATATTAACTTTGGAATTTCTTACAAGTTCTAATTAGAACTCATAATATATAAATTAAAGCCGAAGCCTAACGCTTCGGCTTTTTTATTTTATTTTATTTTATTCATTTTTTTTTCTTTAAAACCTTACAGTTCAGTCTCTTAAAATTAATACATTATAATTACGATTTTTTACAATAAAAATTTATGAATATTTATATACTTTCGCAGCCTAACAAAAACTTTAAACAATGAAAAAATTATTATTTGCAGCTGCTATTGCAGTATTAGGTTTTACAAGTGCTAATGCACAAGAAGTTAAATTTGGTGTTAAGGCTGGTGTTAACTTCGCAACAATTGGCGGTGATATCGAAGATGTGGATGGTCGTACATCTTTTCACGCAGGTGGTGTAGCAGAGATTATGGTCTCAGAAAAATTTTCTGTTCAACCAGAAGTTTTATATTCTTCTCAAGGCGTTAGTGAAGAATATACTGAAGAATTTTTTGGTGAGGAAGTTAAGTATGAAGACAAATTAAAATTAGATTACATTTATGTACCTGTAATGGCAAAATTTTATGTTGCTGAAGGTTTAAGTTTACAAGCTGGACCACAAGTTGGGTTTTTAATTTCTGCTGAAGCTGAATCAGAAGTTACCGTAGATGGAGAAACAGAATCAGATTCTTTTGACGCTAAGGACTCTTTTAAAGGAATTGATTTTGGTGTTGGTCTTGGAGCTGGTTATAAATTAGATAACGGATTAAATTTTTCTGCCAGATATAACTTAGGTTTATCAAATATTTCAGATAATGATGATGCTGATGATTTCAGTATTCAAAATAATGTAATTCAGGTTTCTATAGGGTTTATGTTCTAAATAATTAGAATGTCCTTAATAGAGAGATATCAATATACATACATTAAAGCCGAAGCCTAACGCTTCGGCTTTTTTATTTTATTTTATTCATTTTTTTTCTTTAAAACCTTACAGTTCAGTCTCTTAAAACTAACACATTGTGATTACGATTTTTTACAATAACAATTTATGAATATTTATATACTTTCGCAGCCTAACAAAAACTTTAAACAATGAAAAAATTATTATTTACAGCCTTGGCGGTATTAGCATTAACTGTTACTCATGCCCAATTAGATAAGGGTGATTTTGAATTAGGCTTAGGAGCAGGTGTAAACCTTTCTAACGTTGTGGTTGGTGGAGATACAGAAAACTCTACGGATTCCAGAACATCATTTAACATTGGAGCTTCTGGAGAATACTATTTTTCAGACCGTTGGGGAATTAAAGCTAAATTTATATACGACCAAAAAGGTTGGGGCAATGGCTTTGTTTTTAATGAAGAAACTTCTGAAACGACTGTAACAGATTTCGAATTAGGATATTTAACCATTCCTGTAATGGCTAATTGGCATTTTGGATCAACAAGAAAATGGTACTTAAACTTTGGGCCATACGTTGGTATACTTTTAAATGCAGAAGATTCTGTGTTGGGTTTAGATTTAAAAGAAGGGTTTAATACTACAGATTTTGGTTTAGCTTTCGGAATTGGTTATAAATTTGAAATAGCAGATAACACTAAGCTTTTTATAGAGTATGATGGACAATCTGGTTTATCAGATATTTTTGAAAATAATGAGGGTGATTCTGTAAGAAATGGAAGAAGTAGTATAAATGTAGGTGTATTATTTGCATTAAACTAAAAACATAAATAGAAGAAAAAAACCGAAGCCTAACGCTTCGGTTTTTTTATACCATAACTTTTGTATTTTTACATTATGAAACGAGCGTGTTCAAAATTTTATTAAATATTCAAAAATATATAGTAGCGAACAGCATGTGACCATAAAAAACAATAAATATAATCACATGAAAAAAATAATAATTATTAACGGACCAAATCTTAACCTGTTAGGTAAACGCGAACCTAATGTCTATGGTAATTTGTCCTTTACAGAGTTTTTTGATACTGTTAAAGAAAAATATCCTAAAGTTGCATTAGAACATTTTCAATCTAATATAGAAGGGGAGTTAATAGATAAAATTCAGGAATGTGGGTTTAGTTATGATGGCATGATCTTAAACGCTGCGGCTTATACACACACCTCTGTTGGTATTGGTGATGCTGTTAAAGCGATAGAAACGCCTGTTGTAGAAGTGCATATTTCTAACACGTTTAATCGCGAAGAATTTAGGCATCAATCGTTTATTGCTCCTAATGCTAAAGGCGTTATTGTTGGTTTTGGCTTGCAAAGCTACGAGTTGGCGGTACAAAGTTTTCTGTAAATCTCATCTTAACCTCCTAAAGGCAAGGAACACTTACTCTAACTCAATTAAAAACATAAAAAATGCGATTCTGTAAGAATCGCATTTTTTTATGTTTTAGCTAACAGCTAACAGCTAACAGCTAACAGCTATAAATGTATCACCTCGTCATAAGCGTCTGCAACAGCTTCCATAACCGCTTCACTCATAGTTGGGTGAGGATGTACTGCTTTTAATACTTCATGCCCTGTAGTTTCTAATTTTCTACCTAAAACAGCCTCAGCAATCATATCGGTTACTCCGGCACCAATCATATGGCAACCTAACCATTCGCCATATTTGGCATCAAAAATCACTTTTACAAAGCCTTCTTTAGCGCCAGATGCACTTGCCTTTCCCGAAGCCGAAAACGGAAATTTCCCCACTTTAATATCTAAGCCTTTGTCCTTTGCCTGTTGCTCTGTTAAACCAACACTTGCAATTTCTGGAGATGCATAGGTACAACCAGGAATGTTACCGTAATCTAATGCCTCCACATGTTGTCCTGCAATTTTCTCTACGCATAAAATACCTTCTGCAGAAGCCACGTGAGCTAATGCTTGTCCTGGTGTTACATCGCCAATTGCATAATAACCAGGTATGTTAGTCTGGTAATAATCGTTAACCATAATTTTGTCTCTATCAACAGCAATACCACAATCTTCAAGGCCTATACCTTCTATATTAGTTTTTATACCAACCGCAGATAATACAATATCTGCTTCTAAAACTTCTTCACCTTTTTTAGTTTTAACTGTAGCTTTAACTCCAGAACCAGAGGTATCCACTTTTGTAACTTCTGCCGAAGTCATAATTTTTATACCACTTTTCTTAAACGATTTTTCTAATTGTTTAGAAACATCAATATCTTCAACAGGTACCACATTTGGTAAAAATTCTACAACCGTTACCTCTGTTCCCATAGCATTATAGAAATAAGCAAACTCAACACCAATGGCTCCGGAACCTACAACTATCATCTTTTTGGGCTGCTTTTTTAAAGTCATGGCTTCTCTGTAGCCAATAACTTTCTTTCCATCTTGCGGTAAACTTGGTAACTCGCGAGATCGTGCTCCTGTAGCAATAATAATATGGTCTGCCGAGTATTCCTTACCATCAACGTCAACCTTTTTTCCAGGTTTAAGCTTCCCAAAACCATTAATAACATCGATTTTGTTCTTTTTCATTAAAAACTGAACACCTTTACTCATTCCCTCAGCAACGTTTCGGCTTCGGTTTACAACAGCATCAAAATCCTTATCGTATTCTTTAACAGATAGCCCGTAATCGCTGGCATGCTTTAAATACTCGAAAACCTGAGCAGATTTTAAAAGTGCTTTAGTTGGTATACAACCCCAGTTAAGGCATACACCACCAAGACTTTCCTTTTCTACAATGGCAGTTTTAAAGCCTAATTGCGAAGCTCTAATTGCAGTTACGTAGCCACCAGGACCACTTCCAAGAACAATAATATCGTATTTACTCATTATGTAATTTTTAGTCGTTTTTAAGAAACACAAATTTAAGGATTTTCAAATGGAAAATCCTAAATAACAAATATCAAAAACTTAAATTGTAGAACTACCTTTAAGAAATAAGGTAAACATTAGTTGTTTCTAAATTGCTAATTGCGTTTAATTTTTTATTTGGGCGTGACCTAAAGGTCGTGCTATCCACTGTATCTTTTGCAGAAAAAGCAAAAGGATGCCGTTACTATCACTCACGCTAATGATGGCGTTTCAAAATTAAATTGTTGAATGTTTTTAAGAAAAATATTAAACTATAAATCGTCGGTAAAATGAGTTCTGCTTTTAGGCTTGCTAAATTTTGCTTTATTATAAGTGGAAGATGCTCCTTTAGGTATGGATAACGATTGCCAATCTTCGGCTTTCAACAATGTACCAATAAAGACTATTTGCCCAACATGATAGGCATAATGTGCTAATTGTCTGTTAATAGCTTCTGTTACCGTATGGCCTTGATTTCTAATATATATAATACGTTCTAAATCGCTTTCGGTTAAAGGCTTTATTGCTTTAAATAAGCAAATCCAACCATTGTTCCATGCAGTTATCAATTCTTCTTTAGAAGAAAAAGTGTCCTTAAACTCCAAGTCACGTTCTCGCCATTCTTTTTCACCATCTTCGGTTAAAAAGTTAGTCCAGCGCGATAGCATATTCCCAACAATATGCTTAGTTATAATAGCAATAGAATTAGAATAGGTGTTAGGTGTTGTTTTTAAGTCTTTAAAAGATAATTGCTCAAAAGTTTTATCACCAAGACTCTTGTAATATTGAAATTGTTTTATACAGCTGTTTAAATAGCTACTCATTGGTTTTATCGAATTTCACACTTACCGAGTTTACACAATAGCGCGTGCCAGTTTCTGTAGGACCATCGTTAAAAACATGACCTAAATGTCCGCCACAGTTAGAGCACAAAATTTCTGTTCTTGTCATGCCATGTGTTTTGTCTAACACATATTTTACGGTTCCTTTTATAGATTCGTCGAAACTTGGCCAACCACAATGCGCATCGAATTTACTATCGCTTTCAAACAATTTTTGATTACAACCTGCACATTTGTAAGTGCCTTCTTCAAAATGAAGATTATATTTTCCAGAGTGAGGTCGCTCTGTTCCCTTTTCTCGTAAAATTCTATATTCTTCGTCTGTAAGCGCTTTACGCCATTCTTCTTCAGACTTTTTTAAATTAAAGTCACTCATTATTTTTCAGGTATAAAATTTAAAGCAACACCATTAATACAGTGTCTTTTTCCGGTAGTATCACTTGGTCCATCGTTAAAAACGTGACCTAAATGTCCGCCGCAAGTAGCACAATGTTCCTCAGTACGTGCGTGACCTAAATTATAATCGACAGAGAATGCAACATTACCCTCAATCTCTCTATCGAAACTTGGCCATCCTGTACCAGAATCGAATTTATGTTCACTTTTAAATAATGGCGTTTCACAGGCTGCACAAACGTAGATGCCAGCACTATATTCTTTGTTAAGTTTGCTTGAGAAAGGTCTTTCGGTCCCTGCTTTTCGCAAGACATTAAATTCTTCTTTAGAGAGTTCTTCTTTCCACTGTTCTTCGGTTTTAGTAACCTCAAATACTTTATCTTCTTTTTCTGTGTCTTGCGCTGTGCCTTTACAATTAAATAGTAAACACACAATAGCTAATAATGCAATTTTTCTCATTTCTTAAGTTTTATTTTAGTTATACATTTGGTCGTGATGTAAAGCAATTCTTTACAAAAATAGTGCTGAAGCTTTTCAATTTTATGTATTTAAGCATTAAATATGCGTTTTATAACGTAAAAAAGGACAAATTATTTATTTGAAAATACGTTTTAAGTTCAACTTTTTGTAAATTTAGAATTGAATTAATTATAAACATCTAAAAGAAATGAAATTAAAATCGAGTATAACAGTAGTTGTAACGTTATTATTGTTTTTATCGTGTTCTACAAACCCATTTACAGGAAAGAATACGTTAGCATTAGTACCAAATTCTCAATTATTCCCAACTGCTTTTGCACAATACAATCAGTTTTTAAATGAAAACAATGTCGTTACAGGTACTACCGAAGCACAAATGATTACCAGAGTAGGACAGCGAATTGCTGTTGCTGCAGAGCGTTGGTTAAATGCTAACGGTCATCAAGGTTATCTAAACGATTACAAATGGGAGTATAATCTTGTTAAAGACGAAACCGTTAATGCATGGTGTATGCCAGGCGGAAAAATAGTGTTCTACACTGGTATTTTACCAGTAGCACAAAACGAAGCAGCCATTGCAGCAATTATGGGACACGAGGTGGCACATGCATTAGCCAACCATGGACAACAACGTATGAGTGCAGGTTTATTACAGCAAGGTGTTGCCGTTGCAGGTAATATTGCCATTCAAAACGATAAAGATAGAGCGGCTTTTAACCAGTATTACGGTATTGGCTCTCAGGTAGGTGTTATGCTACCTTTTAGCAGAAGTCATGAAACTGAAGCAGATAGAATTGGTTTAATATTAACAGCCATTGCTGGTTATAATCCAGATGAAGCTGCAAATTTATGGAGACGTATGGGACAGGCGAGTAACGGTCAGGCACCACCAGAGTTTTTAAGTACGCACCCAGCAACTACAACACGTATTGCTAATTTAGAAGCTTTGGCACCATCTGCTAAAGCAGAAGCCAAAAAATTTGGTGTAAGTTCATTTAGAACAGTAACTCCATATTAATTAAAATATAAATCCTTATTTTCGAAGCCACTCTTCCTAACGAGTGGCTTTTTTTATGGAAAATTTACAAAAAGGTAGTAAAAAGCTACTAAACGCTTGGGCTTTTTACGATTGGGCAAATTCGGTATATACACTTACTATCGCGTCTTCAATATTTCCTATCTTTTATTCTGCCTTATTTATTTCCGAAGTTAAAACTGTAGAAGCCTTCGGGATGGTGTTTAAAAGTACAGCGCTAATAACTTATGTAACAGCTTTTACCTTTTTAGTGGTTGCTTTTACGTCGCCAATATTATCTGGAATAGCAGATTATATTGGTAATAAAAAGAATTTTATGAAATTCTTTTGTTACGTTGGTAGTGCTGGTTGTATTGGTTTATATTTTTTTGATGTTTCTCCAGAAAGAATTCATTTAAGCTTGTTATTTTACTTTATGGGATTAATTGGGTATTGGGGAAGCTTGGTGTTTTATAATTCTTATTTACCAGATATTGCTTTCGAGGAGCAGCAAGATAATATTAGCGCGAAAGGTTTCTCTTTAGGATATATTGGGAGTGTTTTATTACTGCTTTTTAACTTGGCTATGGTAATGTTTCCACAATACTTTGGATTCGATATTAGTATCCCTGAAGAGTTAAGAGATTCTCTAACAAAATTAGAAATCTCAGAAGCATTAGGTAAAGCAAAAGATGCGGCATCTTTTAGAGCCATGAAGATAGCTTTTATAACTGTTGGTGTGTGGTGGGCACTTTTTAGCCAATATACGTTTTACGTATTACCCAAGGGCGTTTCAAAAGGTCACAAAGTCACAAAAGCAGTGTTATTTAATGGTCTTAAAGAATTGAAATTAGTATGGATGGAGTTACAAGCGACATTAAGATTAAAACGCTATTTGGTTGCTTTCTTTGTATTTAGTATGGCTGTACAAACCATCATGCTAGTTGCTGTTTATTTTGGTGAGGAAGAAATTGCTTGGGGAGGCGATAGCGAAAAAACATTCGGCTTAATTGTTAGTATTTTAGTAATACAAATTGTTGCGATATTAGGGGCTTTTTTAACCGCAAAAGCATCCGCAAAATTTGGTAATATAAAAACTCTAATTGCAGTAAATTTTGTGTGGATGGCGTTGTGTTTTTATGCCTATTTTATGCAAACACCACTACAGTTTTACATTGCAGCAGGTTTTGTAGGTATGGTAATGGGAGGTATACAAAGTTTAGCACGTTCAACGTATTCCAAATTTTTGCCCGAAACCAAAGACACAACCTCTTATTTTAGTTTTTACGATGTTGCAGAAAAAATAGGTATTGTAATAGGTATGGTTATATTTGCAACAATTGATCAAATTACCGGAAGTATGCGAAACGCAATACTATTTTTATTTGTTTTCTTTTTAATAGGAATTGTATTATTATTTCGTGTTCCTAAAGAAGAAGTGACGATATAACCTAATATTTTTTATATTAGCACTTTAATTATTAAATTTTTATAAATGAAGTCCATAAAGTTAGCCTCAGTTTTTATTCTTACCATTTTATTTTCAACTTTTTATTCCTGCCAAAATGAACCTTTAGATGGCTTTGATCTTAACAGCCAAAATGCTTCAAATAATTTAATTGGGACATGGACATTAACAACCTTTAGTGCAACTGTTAATACGTCATCTGATGTTGGAGGTATGACCATTGAATCTGATGTTGTGATACAAAGTATTAATCCTAATTACGATTTAACATTTACACCAAGTACGTATACAACAAGTGGTGGTTATGGGTATGATGTTGATATTACGGTTAATGGTCAAACTAGTTCTCAAACCCTATCAGTCGATAATGTTTCGGGATCTGGTAATTACACTACAAATGGTAGTGAGTTAACATCAGACGGTTCTTTTGTGTCTTATGAATTTCAAGGTATGGATTTTTCAGATTTTGATGGTCCTCAAACTTCTCCATATACTATTTCACCAGATGGCCAAACATTGTCGTTTTCTCAAAACACAACAGAAACTACTAATGAAGGAGGGTTTACCGTAACGTCTACAGTGTCTTCCAGTTCTGTATGGACCAAAATTAGCAACACAGTAGATCCTTGTGTTGAAGCAACAACTTTTGCCACAACTGCTGAAAATCAATATAATAACGATCCAACCAACGAAAATGTATGTAACGCTTATAAATCTGCATTGCAAAACTTAATTTCGGCATGTGGTGATGCTACTGGCGAAATACAATCTGTAATTGACGGGTTAGGGGATTGTACTGGTAATAATCAACCATCAGAAGTCGAAATAAGTCTTACGGTAGGTACTTTACCAATTGAATTTGATTTAGTAGATGTTGTAGTACAAGGAACAACGTTACAAGTAACTGGCGAAACATCTGCGCAAAATAATTATAGCATTTATTTTGAAGTTGAAGAAGGAGCAACAGGTATGGAAATTATTAATAGTACGTTCGTATTAACACTTTCTACTACTGATCCTGATTATTTTCCTTCAACACAAGGGTTCGATGATTTTACGTCTACTATAACCGAAAACAATGCAGGCACTATAGCGGGAACATTTGGAGGTATAGTTAGCAATTCCAGTGGTGCTGATTTAAGTGTTACGCAAGGTGTAATAGATATAGCATACTAATAAAATTAAATTACTAAATAAAAAAAACCGCAAAGCTCTAAGTTTTGCGGTTTTTTTTATTTCAGCTAACAGCTAACAGCTAACAGCTAATTCCCAATACTCCCAGAGCCAGTAACCTTAGTGTCCTCAGTTTTTGGATCGCCTTTATACTCAATATCGCCAGAACCAGTTACTCGTGCTTTTAAATTGCCATTACAAACAACAGCAACGTCTCCAGAGCCCGTAACCTTAGCATCAACATCCATAGCATCTAAATTATAACCGTGAAAATCACCAGATCCAGTTACACTTGCATTTAAGTTTTTAGTTTTTCCTCTTAAGGTTAAATCACCAGATCCTGTTACATTTGCATCAACAGTATTGGCTTCGATATCTAAAACGATATCTCCAGAACCAGAGACACTGGTTTTAAAAGTATCTGTAACTATTTTATCTTTACTCATAACATCTCCAGAACCGGAAAGGCTTACATAATCTATATCTTGAAAAGGTATTGTTATGGTAATCGATTTATTAAAACTTGGTTTTAAATTAACGTTATTTTCGGTTTTAATTTTTAATGTGTTACCATCTACCTCGGTAATTATATATTCTAAAAGGTTGCTTTCGCCTTCAATTTTAATGTCGCCTTCAGTTCCTTTTATTAATATAAAGTCCATCCAACCTGCACATTTAATGGCATCGTAGTCCTGGGTAGTTCGTGTAATTGTTGTCATGTTTCCATTACCTTTAATTTTCTTGCCTCCCCACAATTGGGCCTGAGCAAATGTGAAACTAAATAAAGTAATGGCTAATACTAAGCTGTGTTTTAAGTTTTTCATGATTTTTGTTTTTATTTAATTGATTGATTTTCTTTAATTTTTATAAAAGCTAACACTTCCGTATTCTGAATTAATTCTGACCAAATTTCCAGAGTTTTGAGAATTGTGGTAGCCTGTGTAATATCTTTCGGAAGATTCTACTCGTTTCTTTATAAAATTGAAGCTATCATCACCATCTTTTAATGAGCCATATTCTAACTGTATATTAAAATCGAAAGAGAGCGCAGGATCGTAGCCAATTTTTATACCTACGTAGTCTGATTCTATGGCAACGTTGTTAATGCTCTTATGAAGTTTTTCAATTTTAATAGAGCCATAATCTGCGGTAATATTAATGTTTTTATAAATATCGCCTAAGAGCGTAGTTAAATAGTCGCCATTACCTTTAATGTTATTTGCTTTCTCAATAGTGATACCTCCATAATCGCAGTTATAAATAATATCTTCTGCAATGTCTATTTTAGATTGTGTGTAATCTGCGATAACCTCTAAAGTGTTGGTTTTAGATACAGTAAAGCTACTGTAATCTGCAGTGATTTTACCACCTTTAATAAACTCGAAATAGCAATTATTGGAGTAATCGAAATTAATGATATTGTTATCTGCCAATAATTCTTTGGTAGTTATCTTACCGTAGTCGCAATTTAATTCTGCACGTCCTTCAAGTTTTCCCAGATTAATGTTGCCATAATCGTTACTTAAATCTACATTATTCGACAAAGGCATTTTTACAATATAATTAATTTTCATTTGTACATTGTCACCATTGTTTCCCCATTTCCACCACGATTTGCTTTTGCTTTTACTAAATCGGGTAGTTGCAGTTACTAAATCTGGAGCACCAGAAAAATCGACCGTTATATCTTCTAATTTTTCCTTTACTTTTCCTTCATCATTACCAGTTGTGGTAATGGTTATTACAAAGTCTATGGTGCTACCTTCCCAAGTAACTATGTCTAAATTGCCATAGCTGTTGTTAATTTTTAATGTGGCATCATCATTTACATTAAAGGTTTTTTTAATCACTTTTTCTTTTTTGTGTTTCCCTTCTTTATCGTTGTTTGTATTAGCGAAAATCGCTAACGGAAAAAGCAATAAATAGACAATTATTTTATAGTGTAATACTTGTTTCATTGGTTTGTTGTTTAAAGGTTTTAATACTCTCTATATTTTCTAATACTGTTTTAAGCACATTAATTCTGTTCCAGAAATTATCAATCATAGCGTGGATAACACGTTTATCGTTTCCGCTTTCGGTTAGGTCTAATTTTAATTGTGCGTATTCTTTTTCAAGTGTTTCCATTTGTACCATTGCGTCTTTAATTAACACTTCGGTTTCTGGAGTGCGCTCACTGTCTATTTTCTCAAGTTCTTCAGCAATTACTTTGGTGAAAAAGTTTTGAGTATCTTTCATTTCAGTAGAAACACTTGCCAAGTCTTGCACTTTAGGTTTGCCTTCAAAATTAAAAGCAAGCGTAACAATTAATAGTATTGAAGCCGCAATACCCAAAAAAGGTTTCCATAAATTGCTGTTACTTTTTGCAGTAACGACCTTTGGTGTGTTGCTTTGCGCATTTAATTTCTCTATAAACCTTTGTTTATGATCTTGATTAGGAGTTTCAACATCGAAATCGTCCTGTAACCTCTCGAAAAGTTTATTTATATTATCGTTTTTCATTTTCATTTTTTAATCCATTAAGACTTGCATTTTTTTTCTTAAACTGTCTTTTGCTCGTGAAATTGTTGTGCGACAATTAGCGTTGGAAATTTTCATAATATCACTTATTTCTTCATAATCGAAACCTTCAATTAAATGAAGCGTTAAAGCAACCCGATAATTATCTTTTAATTGCTGCATGGTGTCTAATATCTGCTTTGCTTGTAGGTTAGTAAACTCATAATCTTCTGCAATACCACTCGTGTCTTCTACCTTATAAATAACGTTGTCTAAAGGGACTTCGTCAAACTTTGTACTTTTATTATAATGGTATATACTTTTATTAATAACTATGCGCTTTAACCAAGCACCAAACGTTTTAATTTCTTTTAAGGTATCTAACTTTGAAAAAGCCAGCAAAAAGGCATTTTGCATGACGTCTTCAGCTTCAAATTTATCCTTTACAATACGGTAAGCAGTATTATACATTGCTTTGTAATACCTATTGTACAATTCCAATTGCGCTAATTGGTTGTTGGTTTTACACAGCGCTACAAGCTGTTCGGTATTGTAATTGGTTACTGTCAATGGTTGTGGTTTGTTATACTAAAGATGCAAGTTAAATGAGTTTGTTACAGTTTTATAAAAGTTTTTTAAAAAACTTTTAATTTAAAAGTAAAAAGTTGTAAAGTTTAAACTTTCAACATAATAAAGATTGGCATATTAATTGAACTTTTAATAAAAGATACTCACACTTGATTGTTGATAATTAATTGATTGTCAGGGTATTTTAAAGTTTTATATATTAATTTTATAAATTGAAGATTGTGTGCTAAATTGTATTTGGTGACATAATGACGTAAATATACTTATGAAGAAATCTAATTTTATTAGTCTGGACAGTTTGTCATTGCAGGATTTTGACGGAAATTCTGAATTAATTCCTTTAATGACACCAGAAGACGAAGAGAAAATAAATAGCGAAGAATTACCAGAAACCTTACCAATTTTATCATTGCGTAATACGGTTTTATTCCCTGGTGTGGTAATACCAATTACAGCAGGACGCGATAAATCTATAACACTATTAAACGATGCTAATAAAGGTTCTAAGGTAATTGGAGTAGTAGCACAGAAAGATGAAGCGATAGAAGATCCTAAGGCTAAAGACATCCATACTATTGGTACAGTAGCCCGAATTTTAAAGGTGTTAAAAATGCCAGATGGTAATACAACGGTTATTATACAAGGTAAAAAACGTTTTAGTGTAGCCGAAGTTATAACAGAAGAGCCATACATTAATGCTACTATTCGAGAAGTTGCCGAAGCTAAACCAGCGAAAAAGAACAAAGAGTTTCAAGCAATTATAGACTCGATTAAAGACTTAGCACTTCAAATTATAAAGGATAGCCCAAACATTCCAAGTGAAGCCTCCTTTGCTATTAAAAACATTGAAAGCGATTCGTTTTTAATCAATTTTGTGTCTTCTAATATGAATTTGCCTGTAAAAGACAAGCAGAAGCTTTTAGAAACCAACGATTTAAAAACACGAGCGCTTGAAACCTTGAAGTTTATGAATACCGAACTTCAAAAACTGGAATTAAAAAACGATATCCAATCCAAGGTTCAAAGCGATATGAACCAGCAACAGCGCGAATATTTCCTAAATCAGCAAATGAAAACCATACAAGAAGAGCTTGGAGGTGGCAATGCTGAAGAAATGGAAGACATGAAAAAGCGTGCGAAGCAAAAGAAGTGGAACGAGAAAGTTAAAACACATTTCGATAAAGAATTATCGAAAATGCAACGCATGAATCCGCAAGTTGCAGAATATTCCATACAACGTAATTATCTCGATTTGTTTCTCGATTTACCTTGGAATGAGTTCAGTAAAGATAAATTCGATCTTAAACGTGCAAAAAAGATTTTAGACAGAGACCATTATGGTCTGGACGACGTTAAAAAACGTATTATAGAATATTTAGCAGTATTAAAATTACGTAACGATATGAAATCTCCAATTTTATGTCTTTATGGTCCTCCAGGTGTTGGTAAAACCTCTTTAGGAAAATCTATAGCAGAAGCTTTAGGACGAGAATATGTGCGTATGTCTTTAGGTGGTTTACGCGATGAAGCCGAAATTCGCGGACACCGTAAAACCTATATTGGTGCAATGCCAGGACGCATTATTCAGTCTTTAAAAAAAGCAGGTACGTCTAATCCAGTATTTGTATTAGACGAGATCGATAAATTATCTAATTCGCATCAAGGCGACCCATCGTCTGCCTTATTAGAAGTGTTAGATCCAGAGCAAAATAGTGAGTTTCACGATAATTTTTTAGAAATGGGTTACGACCTTTCTAAAGTTATGTTTATTGCGACCTCTAATAGCTTAAGCAACCTTCAGCCAGCATTACGCGACAGAATGGAAATTATAAATGTAACTGGTTACACGATAGAAGAAAAAGTGGAAATTGGTAAGCGTCACTTATTACCAAAACAGCTTAAAGAGCATGGCTTAGAAGATAAGCACTTAAAACTTGGTAAGCCACAATTAGAAAAAATTGTAGAAGGCTATACAAGAGAATCTGGTGTTAGAACTTTAGAAAAGCAGATTGCAAAAATGGTGCGTTACGCAGCAATGAATATTGCAATGGATGAGGATTACGATGTAAAAGTAACTAATGATACTGTTATTGAAGTTTTAGGTGGCCCAAAATTAGAACGTGATAAATACGAAAATAATGATGTTGCTGGTGTGGTTACAGGTTTGGCCTGGACAAGAGTTGGAGGCGATATTTTATTTATAGAATCTATTTTATCTAAAGGAAAAGGCACGCTTTCTATAACAGGAAACTTAGGGAAAGTCATGAAAGAATCTGCAACCATTGCTATGGAATATATAAAAGCAAATGCAGACGAATTTGGGATTAACACGGATGTTTTCGATAAATACAATGTACACATTCACGTGCCAGAAGGTGCAACACCTAAAGATGGCCCAAGTGCTGGTGTGACCATGTTAACTTCTTTAGTATCTTTGTTTACACAACGTAAAGTGAAAAAAAGTATTGCCATGACTGGCGAAATCACGCTGCGTGGTAAAGTGCTACCTGTTGGAGGCATAAAAGAAAAGATTTTAGCAGCTAAACGTGCAAGAATAAAAGAAATATTACTTTGCGAAGATAACAGAAGAGATATCGAGGAAATTAAGCAAGAGTATTTAAAAGGCTTAACATTCCACTACGTTACAGATATGAAAGATGTGTTAAAATTAGCCCTGACAAACAAAAAAGTTAAGAACGCTAAAAATTTATAAAAATGAAAATAATTGTATTTGGTCTATTCGGTTTATTATCTACAGGTATTTTTGCCCAAGAAATAGAAGAAGAGTTTCTTCCTATAGAAGTGGAGGGAAAGGAAGCCTTTATGTCCACCAAAACAGGAGAATATACGTTTTTAGAGCACGCAACAACAGATCCTGAGCAATTGGAAACTACTGCAAGCGGAGTCGTTTATACCGATATTTCGAGTTATACCATTAAAAAAGGTGAGACGTTATCTGCCATTGCAAAAAAAAATGATGTAACTGTTGGAGATATTAAAAAACACAATAAAGTTACCAGCTCAAACTTAAAAATTGGTTCCGAACTAAAAATTGTAAAAAAGCACCTTATAAAATCAAGTAGTCCTGTAATTAGTTATGCAGGCGAAAAGCAAATTATTGCCAGACTGCGTCCAGGTGAAACTCCAGGGCAATTTGCTGCGCCACCTTCGGTAGAGCAAATAGAAAATGAAGTTATTGAGACTAAAAAAACAGAAGAAAAGCCAAGAGCCAAGGTTCTTAAAGCCGAAGAAAATGTAAAGAATCCTATTTTTGGATTAGATAATACTAATGATACCGAAGAAGAGGAGAACATTAAAGATCTTTCTGAAGCTATTTCTGAAGAAGTCAATGAAGTGAAAACTGAGATTAAAGAAGAGGCTATAGTTGCTAATACACCAAAACAAGAAACTAAAAAAGAAAAATTAGCAAGGCTTAAAGTCGAAATGGAAGCTTTGGAAGCCGAATTAGAAGAACAACCTATTGAAGTTGAAGAGGAAACTGTTGTTGTAGAAGAAATGGAAGTAGCTACTCAAGAAGAACCAGCAGTAGTGATAGTTGAAAACATGCCAAGAAAGTTAGATGCTAAAACTATAAAAGAGATTAAAGAAACCAATGCGGAAGCTAAAATAGAGGAATCAGAAAGCGGTAAAAAAGTAATGGTCTTCGAGAACAAACCTAAAAATGAAGTTTCAACAGCAGAGAAAGCACAACGTGCTATAGCTGCTGTAAGAGAAACGGAAAAGAAAATAGAGGCTTCAAAAAACACAGAAATTTTAGAAGAGGAAAACATTGAAGTGGATAAAGACTCCGAAGAAAATGATGCAGATACTGGTTATTATACGGTGGAAAAAGGCAATTCGTTATGGAGTATTGCCAAAGAGCATAACATGACTGTAGATGCCTTAAAAAAGTTAAATAACTTAAAGAATAATAATCTTAGTGTTGGACAGAAACTTAAAGTTTCACCAAAAAATAACCCAAATTAATTAATATTTTTGCTAACGCAGAAATACAAGAATATCCTAATTTATATATGAAAAAACCGCTTCTGGCACTTGCATGCTTAATAAGCATGAGTGCATTCGCTCAGAACTCTGTTGTAGATGTTGTAATAGATGGCAAACCAGCAAAAATGAAC
Organism: Lacinutrix chionoecetis; assembly: GCF_053604665.1. Taxonomy (NCBI): domain Bacteria; kingdom Pseudomonadati; phylum Bacteroidota; class Flavobacteriia; order Flavobacteriales; family Flavobacteriaceae; genus Lacinutrix; species Lacinutrix chionoecetis. The sequence continues at coordinate 57,579 of NZ_JBSHNQ010000085.1, read as the reverse complement.
ACCACCACTGGTGTTTACACATTTACTAATGGAACGCCAAGTAGTTATAATACTTCTGTAAAAGTATCTGCAAATGTGGTCGATGGCTCTACACATACAGTAAGTAGAGGAGAAACACTTTATTCCATTGCCAACAAATATGGTATAAGCATGGCGCAGATTAAAAGTTTAAATAAACTTAAATCAAACACACTTAGTGTAAACCAAAAATTAAAAATCGGCTATAATGAAGCCGCTCAAATTGCCGATAAAACAACACATATAGTTAAAAAAGGCGAAACCTTATATAGCATTGCCAAAAATGCAAGTATCACAGTAGAAGCGCTTAAAGCAATTAATGGCTTAGAAAGTAACACAATAAGCGTTGGGCAAACGCTAAAACTAAAATAAAAAAGACATCTTAACGTTTTAAGATAGATTTAGTTACTTTTGCAGCTTTATGCTTAAAAAAATTGTCCCGTTTTACTTTATTTTATTCAGCTCCTTTTGCTTCGCGCAATTGGGTGGACAATCTACTTACCAGTTTTTAAATTTAGTGTCCTCGCCAAGACAGGCAGCTTTAGGTGGCAAAGTATTAACCAATGTCGATTGGGATGTAACGCAAGCACTCTATAATCCTTCCACCATTAATGTGGAAATGGATAACCAGTTTGCCCTTAATTATACAAGCTATTTAGGAGGTGTAAAATACGGTACAGCAGCTTATGCTTATACTGTAGACAGACGTGTGCAAACCTACCATGGAGGTATAACCTATATTAATTACGGTGATTTTGAAGGTTATGATGAAAACGGACAAGAAACAGGCTCATTCTCTGGGTCGGAGACTGCCCTGTCTTTAGGTTATGCAGCGCAAATAGGTTACAGCGATTTTTACGCAGGAGCAAACGTTAAACTTATTAATTCCAGTCTGGAGCAATACAATTCGCTTGGTGTGGCTACAGATTTAGCCATTTTGTATATAGACGAGCGTTTGGAGTTTCAGGGCACATTAGTGGTTAGGAATTTGGGAACACAAATTACCACATATGCAGACAGGCGCGAATCTTTGCCATTAGAAATAGATATAGGTTTGTCTCAAACCTTGGAAAACGTACCACTACGCTGGCATTTAACTTTCGAGAATTTACAACAATGGCCAATTGGCGAACCTAATCCAGCACGAGCAACAACAGATTTAGAAGGTAACCAAGAGCAGGAACGAGTAGGTTTTTTATCGCAAGTAATAAGACACACCATATTGGGAGCCGAGCTGTTTCCCAGCAAAGGGTTTAATATACGATTGGGTTATAATTTTAGACGTGCCGAAGAACTCCGCATCGAAGACCAACGTAACTTCTCTGGGCTTTCTGCTGGATTTTCTGTAAAGCTTAATAAAATGCGTTTTAGCTACACACACGCTAAATATACTGCTGCTGCAAACTCCAACTTCTTTGGTTTACAGATTGATTTGAGGTAGGTTCTGTTTGACTATGTTGTTATATTCTTCTAATTTGCTTTAAGACATAATTAACTGAAACGACTTTATATATTATATCTTTAAGGCAACATTATGAAAAAAGCCTGTTTCCTTTTAAGCCTAATTTTTGTTTTAGTTTCAAGTTCTTCTTGTACTGTGTTGCAATGGCGGAAATCTGATAAGGAAATTCAAGAAAATTTTAAGGATTTAAAAATTGATAGTAAAATTTCCTATGTTAAAGTGGATAGCCTTGACTTGAATGTTCGTATTCAAGAAATTAAGTCTGATACAAAAATTATTAATTTAGTTTTTATTCACGGAGCACCAAGTTCGCTTTCCACTTGGGAAGGCTATCTAAAGGATACGTCACTTATTGCAATGGCAAATATGTATGCTATAGATAGGCCAGGTTATGGTTACACAAATTTTGGAAAAGAAATGGCAACTATAGATGGACAAGCTAAAATATTTAGTGCCATTCTTAAAGCAAAAGGCTTAGACAATATAATTGCCATTGGCTCATCGTATGGTGGTCCTATTGCAGCGAGGGTAGGATTTTTAAACGCAAATGTTAAAGCTGTAGTCATGATTTCACCAGCAATAGACCCAAGCATTGAAAAAGATTTTTGGGTATCTCGGTTTACCCAATGGAAATTAACGAGGTGGCTGGTGCCAACTGCATATCGGGTGGCAGGAGACGAAAAGAAAATCCACGCAAAAGAACTGTCCTTAATTGAAACGGATTGGAAAAAACTTACAATTCCAGTTTTACATATTCATGGAGAAAACGACAAGATTGTACCCTATGAAAACGTGTATTTCAGCAAAAACAATTTCCAGAATATAGACGTTATTTCAATTCCAGATAAAGGACATGAGATTTCATTTAAAAATGTAGACCTTATCATACCACACGTAATTGAACTTATTCATCAAATAAAAGTCGCTAATTAAAAACAAAAAATAAATCTGCTATTTTGTTTTCAATTATTGATGATTATGCGTTTACCTCCTCAAAGTTTGCACCACATGGTTCAGAAGTATAAATTTTAAAAAACTTCCAAAAACGCAATTCATCATTTTCAATTTAATAATCTTATTTTTGCATTTCAAATTATAGTATGCAAAACATAACCATAGCCATAGACGGGTTTTCATCTACAGGAAAAAGCACAGTTGCCAAGCAGCTGGCTAAACATTTAGGTTACATTTATGTAGACTCTGGCGCCATGTATCGCGCAGTAACGCTGTTTACTATGCAACAGGGTTTTATTAGTAAAGACCATTTTAATGTTAATGGTCTGGTAGAAAAGTTGGGTGACATTTCCATCTCTTTTAAATTTAATCCGGATTTAGGTTTCGCAGAAGTCTATTTAAACGGTAAAAATGTTGAAAAAGAAATAAGAACCTTAGAAGTTTCAAGTTATGTAAGTAAAGTTGCAGCCATTCCAGAAGTGCGATACCAGTTGGTAAAACAACAGCAACAAATGGGAAAAGACAAAGGCGTGGTAATGGATGGCAGAGATATTGGCACCGTAGTATTTCCATACGCAGAACTAAAATTGTTTATGATTGCGTCTGCTGAAAAAAGAGCCAAGAGACGCTACGACGAATTAATAGAAAGAGGAGACGACGTCGATTACCAAGCGGTACTTAAAAACGTACAGGAACGTGATTATATAGATTCTAACAGAGAAGATTCTCCTTTGCGCAAAGCAGACGATGCTATTGAAATAGATAATAGCGATTTATCCTTAGAAGAACAGTTTCAGAAAGTTTTGCAATTAGTAAAAATGACATTTGAGGATTTGGAATAGTCTTCAGTTTTCAGCTTCCAGTCTTCAGTCTTAGTTTTATAGTGGAAGTATGTAATAGTGTTTCAAATACTTCTTATTCATAAAAACTATGCATGCATAATAAATATTCCTTATCTTTGTTATTGCTTTTTAAAAGCAGAAATTTTTAATTTAATTACAAATAATTCAAACCTTCGTTAAAAATAGCTATGCAAACCAAACTCACACAACTTCTAAACATAAAGTACCCAATTATTCAAGCACCAATGTTTTTGGTCTCTAACGTAGCCATGGTTACCGAGGCGATGAAAGGTGGCATTGCAGGTTGTATTCCTGCACTTAATTATAGAACTTTAGATGAGTTGCGTGCAGCACTCAAAGCATTAAAAGCGAATAAAGTGGAAGGTGGTTCTTTTGGGTTTAATTTAATTGTAAATAAATCTAATCCAAAATACAAAGGACAGTTAGAAGTGATTTGCGAAGAAGGCTGCGATTTTATTATCACATCCTTAGGAAGCCCAGAAGAAACTATAAAGCAAGCACACAAAGTTGGTATTAAAGTATTTTGCGATGTAACCGATTTACGTTTCGCCGAAAAAGTACAGCAGTTAGGTGCAGATGCTGCCATTGCTGTTAATAGTGAAGCTGGAGGACACAGAGGTAATTTGTCGCCAAAGGATTTAACCAATTTGTTAAGTGAGAAATTAACGATTCCAGTAATTTCTGCAGGTGGAGTGGGTTGTAAGGCAGACATCGATAAAATGATTAGTTATGGAGCCGAAGGCGTAAGTGTTGGTAGTCCGTTTATAGCATCGATAGAAGCAGGTGTTACAGACGACTACAAGCAAGCTTGCGTAGATTATGGAGCGGATGATATTGTGATGACACAACGTATTTCTGGTACACCATGTACAGTGATTAATACACCTTATGTTCAAAAAATAGGTACTAAAGAATCGTGGATTGAATCGGTTTTAAATAAAAATAAGAAATTGAAAAAGTGGGTAAAAATGATTCGTTTTTCAATAGGTATGAGAGCCACAGAAAAGGCCGCTAAAGGAGCTACTTATAAAACTGTCTGGGTTGCTGGACCAAGTATTGAGCATACAAAAGCTATATTACCGGTTAAGGATATTATTGCTAACCTTGTAAACTAAAATCTTATTGTTAAGTTATTGTATTTAAAAGTACTGTTTTATTGACTTGGGCAGGAATGTCGTATAAATGTCGTAAACTAACCGTTACCAAAAGCTGTGGTTATTTATAGTTTTGTTTCAAACTAAAATTAAAAACCCTATTATGAAAACTATTGGAAACAAAATTAAAGACATAAGAAAAAGAAAAGGATATTCTCAGGAAGAATTAGCGGAATATTCTAAAGTTAATTTAAGAACAATACAGCGTATTGAAAATAATAAAAGCGAACCTCGTGGCACCACTTTAAATTTAATATGCACCGCTTTAGATATTACCACAGAAGATATTTTTGATTATGGCAAACAAGACAATGTAAACTACTTAGTGCTTTTTCATTTATCTGTACTTTCTTTTATTATTATCCCATTAGGAAATATTATTCTTCCTCTAATCTTATTCTTTTCTAAAAAAGATAAAATAAATGGTCTAAACAGTCTTGGTGCAAATGTTCTAAATTATCAAATAGTATGGACAGTATTAACTTATGCGTGTTTAATTTTTTATCTGTATGTTAAAATCACCCACATTTCAGGTTATAAATGGATAGCATATGTGTTTTTTGCGCTGTATCTTACCAATATAATTGTACCAGTTAGTCTGGCAATAGTTACCAATAAAAGAAAAACAACGGTCAAGTATCCATCAATAGTTTCAATTATTAAATAATACTAATAGCATGTAATGGCAATATCTAATAAAATTGTACTAAGAGTATTATTAGCAATTGCCATAGGTTTTCTATTACTTTTTGGCTTCGTTATTTTTTCAATATTATATGAATCGAAAAAGGATATTTCAACTAAAATGCCTTTTGCTAAGGTTTTAAATATTCCGCAAGAAGTTAAAAGGGTGAGTACCATTAGATGGAATAAAAACAACTTGAGATTTAGCAACTATGCTTTAGTTGTTAACGAAGCATCTTATTATAATGAGGACGATGTAAAGTCGGTAAAAATTTATGAGCCTGGCGACAAAATTACCTTTCACGCAGCAAAAACCTATTACAGTATTCATGTAGACAGAACCTATTATTTAATAGGAAGAGATACCTTAGATACTGGAGAAGTTATAGAGTTTGAATATTATTATTCACCAAGCAATACTGCGGTATTGTGGAGATAAAATAAGGATTACTCGCGCCTAACACGATAGAACAAAAAGTAAATAAGCGCAAACAAAGCGCATACTATTAACGCAGCATAAATAATGGTTTTAAAAAATGAACCCAGATTATCTGTTAAGTTATCCATATCATTAAAACCATCGAGATTCGCTACATTTTTAGGAATAAAAATAGTGTAACCCAAAGAGCTGTTAACCTTATTAGCGTCTTTAATATAAGTGCTTAAATCTTTACTTTCTAAATAGTCTTTTTGAAATTTCAAGTAGTAACTAATATCCAGAACTTTTGTACGATCGTTGTATTTAACTTCGTCTGAATAATAAAAAGCATCAGAGCTTATAACTTGATCATCCTTCTCTATAGCCCAAGATTCTGGTAAATGCACTTTTATTTTATGTTCTTTAACGGCTGGATAATACATGTCGATTTCTGCATGACGTTCAGTTTTATTAGGAACATAAAGCAAACTTTGTAGTGTAGTTGGAGCAAAATAGGCAGCGATGTAGCCTTTTTTATCTTCCATTGGGCTCCAAAGGCTATCAATTTTATATTCTTCGATAACAGTAAACGTATTGTCTTTTAAATTATCGGTGATTTCAGGATTTTTAGTCGCTTCAATATCGAAGTAGTAATTAGAATAAAATTTTTCGTATTCCTTGGCAATAGCATTAATACTGTTGTTTTTAAAATAATTACGCATGCCATCGGCTTCATTTTCATGATAAACAGATTTCACCTTTAACGTAGCGCCTTTACCAACAGCCTCGAGGATATATTCGTCCAGAACTTCAACTTTATTGTCTGCTCCATTATATATGGTGTCGAAAGCTGTGTTGTTTGGTTTTAAAACTAAACCATACTTATAGTTTGGAAAATACACTTTTTCATACGTGCCACCTTGATTAGTAATTGTTGGGTCGTACCATAATTCTCTTTCATCCATTGCAATAACTTTAACCACACAATGATCGAAGAAAATTGGTGATGGTAAAATTTCGGTAATGGTATGTTTAAGCGATGTGTTTACTAACATTGGGTAGGCTTCAATACCCATTTCGTTTAGCATGGTCGTCATCATTAAACTTTTGTCTTTACAATCGCCAAAACGTTGCTCAAACACTTTATTAGGTGTAAACGGTTTATAAGCACCAATACCATCTTCTAAACCCAAATACCTGATATCGTTTTGTACAAAATCTAAAGTAGCTTTAATTTTTTCACCTTCTGTGGCGTTTTCTTCTTCAATGTTTTTAATCTTGCTTTGTAAGGCTTTATTAGGTTTTTCAGATAAAGTATAAGTATCAATTCCCCAATTTACAACCTCTGCCCAACTATTGTAATCACTAACAAAAACAGTTTCAGCATCTAATTTCCATGCTGGTGAATTGTCCTCATAAACAATTTTTTTTGTGTTTTTATTATTCCAGAAATAAGTGGTTAAACCATTTTGAGTGCTAATTTCTGGTTCAAGGCTGGTATTAAAAGCTTTGTAATTTAGTGGTCCATTAGAAAACAGTGTTACACTAATTTGCCCAACAGGTTCGTAGTTAGTGAAATAATAGGAATGAGAAAACTTTCCTTTATGAATAGGGTTAAATCCAGAAACCGTATAACTATAAACTACAATATCGTCTGCTCTAACATCCGAAAGATGAAGAACAGCAGTCATTGAGCCATCGTATAAATTGTTTTCGGCATTTGTTTCACGCCTTAAAACCTGAAAGTTTTTTGGTTGTAATTTATCTATCGTTTCATCACCTCTTACAATATAAATTTCATGAAATTCTAAACTTTGATAAGTAGGGTCGTAATCCACACTAATGGTAGAAGCTTCCTGGACACCAACATTATCGGTAATCTTTGTTACAAATTTAGCATACACTTTCTCTTTCGGGATATCTGCCTGATAGTCGTAGAGTAGAACAGTGGTGCCTTGAGTAATATCGTCTGCATCAATAGCAGGCGTTAAGCTATAATCTATAGTATTAATCCAATCCGGAACTGCACTTGTTGCTACCTGTGCGTAAGACAACAGCGTAAAAGAAAAGGCCAATAATAGATTTAAAATAGATTTTTTTCGCATTGGTAATGATAATTTTTGCAAATGTAAATTTTTAATGCTGAATAAGTTAAAAACTATTTAAAAAGAACAACCTTTTCTCATATTTAGTCTTTATTTTTACTTTTAAATTTTAAGGCGACAATGAAAAAAATAGGAATGCTTTTTATACTTTTTTTAGTAGTATTTATACTATTACTTTATTGGTCGCTATCCAGTACAGATAAAGAATTCGATACCGCAAAACTTGTAAATATCGATAATATTGAGACTTTTAATTTTAAAAATGTCGATTCCGTACTCATTACTGCCAGTACATTATATAAAGCCGATGAGATAAAACGCATCATGCAAGGCGAACAATACCGTAAAGCATGGGAAACACCAATTAAAGTACCTGTTGTTTATTTAGATTCTCTTAAAGGTGGTATGGAGATAATAAAAAAAGGAGGCGGCAAACAAACGCATTCGTTAAAGTTATCCTCTCCTAAGGGTATAGAATATACACTTAGGTCTATTAACAAAGATCCGCAGGCGCTTATACCTGAGTTTGCGCGTACTTTAGGGTTAGAAAATATCGTGGTCGATGGTATTTCGGCACAACACCCTTATGGTGCAGTTTTGGCTTCTAAACTTGCTAAGGCTGCCAACATATTAAGCACCAATCCAAAAGTGGTGTTTGTACCCAAGCAAAAAATTCTTAAAGAGTATAATGCCGAATTTGGAAACCGCTTGTTTCTGTTAGAGTATGAAACCGATAGCCATAAAAACTGGACAAAATACAGTGGCGTAAAAGAAATTATTGATACAGACGATTTACAGAAACTAAAATTAAAACCCGAAAACAACGTACATATAGACAAACCCATGCTTATACGTGTGCGCTTATTCGATCTTTTAATTGGTGATTGGGACAGGCACGCAAAACAGTACGGTTGGGTACTGCAAAAGGACGGTAACAATTACACAGCCATTCCGTTAGCAGGCGATCGTGATAATGCTTTTTTTAATACTGAAGGCATAATACCTTCTATTTTATCTAACAGACACACCGTTCCAGAATTGCAATCTTTTGAAAAAGATATCGATTTTATGCCAGGCCTTGTATATCCTTTCGATAGTTATTTTTTAATTAATACAGACGAGAAATTATTTATAGCTGAAGCTGAAAAACTACAGAAGCTATTAAGCGATGAGGTGTTAAATGATGCATTAAGCGTTTGGCCAGAAGACATTAGAAAATTAGATGGCAACGACATTATGGAAAAAATAAAAGCCAGAAGAGCAGATTTAATAATGTATGCTAAGGAACTTAAAAAAGAAATTGACAATAAAGGCTTAGTAACAAAAGCCCTTAAAGGGTCAGAAAAATTAGACTTGCCAAAGGAATTATTGCAATGTTTTGATTGTAATTAAGACTTGACTTTCTCAAAAAAATAGTCGAACTTCGTTTAACGTCTGATATAAGTCATTAAAAAACGACGTCATATCAGCGAGCATTAAACGAACTTTTGTCTTTTCTTGTTTATATTCTAATTTAATGAATTGTAAACTTAAGACGTTCAAACTCAATAACTACTGAATTCCCTATCGGAAATTCAGCCTTTTTAATTAAATTAGTTGCTGAAACACGCAACTAACCATACACAAAACCGTTAGGTCCAATTAAAAAAATCCGTTTCATAACATAATTCTGGTTAAATGATTGTATTTTTGATAGTATCAAATGATAGTATCAACAAATGAAACCACCTTACGAAATAACCTCTTCTATTTTAAAATTAATAACCTCTATCTCAGAGAAAATAGGAGAAGTAAATGCGAATTTATTAAACCGACCTTCACCGAAATTGAGAAAACAGAATAGAATCAAAACTATTCATTCTTCTTTAAAAATAGAAGGAAACACACTTACAGAGGAACAAATAACAGCACTTCTTGAAAAGAAAAGAGTTGTTGGTCCTAAAAAAGATGTTCTTGAAGTTTTAAATGCAATCAAAATCTATGAAAATTTAGAAGATTACAAACCTTCTAATGAAAAATCCTTTTTAAAAGCACATCAAAACTTAATGGAAGGTCTAATTGAAAATTCTGGAAAATATAGAAATCAAAGTGTCGGAATTGTAAAAGGCTCAAATGTTGAGCATTTAGCACCACCTTTTGGAAATGTGCCATACTTAATGAAGGATCTTTTTGAATACTTAAAAAAATCTGATGAAATTGAATTAATTAAAAGTTGTGTTTTTCATTACGAAATGGAATTTATACATCCATTTTTAGATGGAAATGGCCGAATGGGAAGATTATGGCAAACTTTAATTCTAATGGAAAAATATCCAATATTTGAATTTTTGCCTTTTGAAACTCTAATTAGTAACGACCAAGAAAAATATTACAAAGCCTTAGCTGAAAGTGATAAATATGGAAAGTCAACTAAGTTTATTGAATATATGCTCAGCGTAATTGACATTTCAATAAGTCAATTATTAGATTTTAATAATCGAACTTTAACTGAAAAAGATAGATTAGAATATTATGTTTCATTAAATAAAACTGAATTTACAAGAAAAGATTATATGGATATTTTTAAAGACATTTCTTCAGCAACTGCGAGTAGAGATTTAAAGAAAGGAACTGAATTGGATTTATTTGAAAAAATAGGAGAAAAAAATAAGACAGTCTATCGTTTAAAATAACTGGGCACAACACCGTGTATAATTAATTGCTTTGGCAAGTGCTTATTTGGAAAATTCCTTCGGAATTTTCTCTGGTTCGTATTTGTTTGCTAATTTAGTTGCTTAACCACGTAACTAACCATACACAATCACGTTAAACGAACTTTCTAAAAAAGTAACCACAACTAAACCAACCCATTAATAATTTCCACATTCACCACATGCTTGCCATTAAAAGGCATAATGGTTACCTCTTTTCCAAACAATTCCTGAGCACGTTTCGTTTCGTAAGTAATTCTTTCGGCATTTAAATACTCGTCTTCAGTGCCATAAACCAAAGACACTTTAGCTTTTAAAAACTCAAAATCTTCAGCAATTAATTCTTTTGGTAAACCACCAGAATGCAACACCAATTGCGCGCATTGTAATTGTCGGTTTTTAATATAACGCGTGGCAACGCTAACACCTTGCGAATAGCCAAAAATAATCAGGTTTTTATCTTTAGGAATTTGCTCTTCGGCAAAAATAGCATCAAAATAAGTCATGATATTTTGGGTTTCTTCTAAAGTGTTTTCTTTAGTTAACCAGCTTGCTCCAACATGTTTAAATCCGTGTTGGTAATATAAACTGGGTGCCTGAGGAGCAATAATATAATTTTCGTCTGGATTTAAATTCTTAAAATAACGAATAAAGTATTTGCTTAAATAGCCCATGCCATGGCATACAAACCACACATTTTTTGTGTTTTCTGTTACATTATTTAAAGTAGAATAAGGTTTTTTGGTTGTGTAAAATATTTCCTTTTGGGTAGATTGCATTGCGTGTTATGTTTCGTATTTTTGAAGTCATAAAAATACAGTAAATAGATGAGTTTATCTAAAACCGAAATGCTTGCTCAAGCAAATGCAGCAAGCAAAAACACATTAATGGAAACCTTAAACATTGAAATGGTAGATTTTGGAGACGATTTCTTAGTTGCCAGAATGCCTGTAACACCAAGAGTTCATCAGCCAGATGGTGTGTTACATGGAGGCGCTACTGCTGCATTAGCAGAAAGCGTTGGGAGTTTTGCCTCGCATATTTTTACAAACACCGATGAGATGTTTGTACGCGGTTTAGAGATAACTGCCAACCATTTAAAAAGTGTTAAAGAAGGCTTCGTTTATGCTAAAGCAAGCTTTTTGCATAAGGGCAGAACGACACAATTATTAGATATTCGCGTAACAGACGAAGACGATAATTTAGTATCCATTTGTAGATTATCCACTATTTCTTTACCAAGAAAAAAGTAGTACATGTCTGATAATAATTTTGTTGAAATTGCTCAAAATCATTTTAACGATGCTTTACCTTTTGTACTTTACAGGAAGCCTAAAGCTAAGGTGTTAAAAGGGTTGTTTCAAAATAATGATACTGTTTATACAACAGAAAACCTTACAGAAAGTGGCTTTGTTTTCGCACCTTTTGAAACTGAAAAACAGACCGTTTTAATTCCGGCAAACCAATCTCATTTATTAGAAACTGAAACTATTACTCTTGAAACTGTACATAACCCATCCGAAGCTCCAATGGAGACCTCGAATAATAATTTGGTTGAAGAAAAGACAAATCATATTAACTTGGTTTTAAAAGCTACAGAAGCTATTGAAAACGGGCTGTTTAAAAAAGTAGTTATTTCAAGACAAGAAAACGTTAGGCTCATAGAGAGCAATCCAATTCAACTCTTTAAGCGACTGTTGTCGCTGTACAGTACAGCATTTGTATATTGTTGGTATCACCCAAAAATAGGGCTATGGCTTGGCGCAACACCAGAAACATTATTAACTGTAACGGGAAACCAGTTTACCACTATGGCTCTGGCAGGTACACAAAGCTATAAAGGTGAGGAGAATCCAGAATGGAACAGTAAGGAAACCGAAGAACAGCAATACGTAACCGATTTTATTGTGGATAGTTTAAATCCGTTATCAGAACAATTAAAAGTTGGTGATCTTAAATCTGTTAAAGCCGGTAATTTGTTACATTTAAGAACGCCTGTTTCAGGTGTTTTAAAATCAAATTTAAAAGCAGTCATCGATGCTTTACATCCAACTCCAGCTGTTTGTGGCATGCCAAAACAAGTGGCGAAGCAATTCATTTTAAAAAATGAAAATTATAACCGTGAGTTTTACACTGGTTTTTTAGGAGAGCTAAATATTAAAGAAACAACCACTCGAAATACTAACCGTAGAAATGTTGAAAACAACGCTTATAATGCTGTAAAAACGGTTTCTAATTTGTTTGTTAATTTACGTTGCATGCAATTAACAGATGTTAGTGCAACTATTTATGTTGGTGGTGGTATAACTAAAGCTTCTAATGCTGAAAAAGAATGGCAGGAAACGGTAAATAAAAGTGAAACCATGAAAAAGGTCTTGTTTTAATTCGGTTTAAAATGGTCTATTTCGTATTTTTGATTAATACTTTTTTTCAATTTTAAAAAGATTTCCATTGTCATGGAAAGTTTGCATGAAATACCCAAAAATTCCACTCGCACAAACCGTTGTAGTGCTTTGCAAAGCTAAAAATATACAGCATATTGTATTATCTCCAGGTAGCCGGAATGCGCCTTTAACTATAGGGTTTACTCACAATCCTTTTTTTAAGTGTTATAGTATTGTAGATGAGCGCTGTGCAGCCTTTTTTGCTATGGGAATTGCGCAGCAAATACAACAGCCAGTTGCGGTGGTTTGCACTTCTGGTAGCGCATTATTGAATTATTATCCAGCTATAGCAGAGGCCTTTTATAGCAATATACCACTGGTGGTTTTAAGTGCAGACAGACCTAAATATTTAGTGGGTATTGGAGATGGGCAAACCATTAATCAGGAAAATGTTTTCGAGAATCATATTTTATATTCAGCCAATTTAAAACAGGATTTAGACGAAAAGAACAAGTTTGAAAAAGAGGAGTTACCCATAATTAAAAACATAGAAAACAAACTTGAAAAGTATCTTGGCTTACAGCAATCCATTCAGCAGTACAATGAAGAGGAATTAAATAAAGCCATTAATATTTCGATATTAGAAAAAGGACCAATACACATTAACGTACCATTTAACGAGCCTTTGTACGATATGGTTAATACATTATCCGTGTCTCCAAAAGTAATTTCACCAGTTAAAAAGGAAATTAATATTGAAAACTTTGACGATTTTGTTAATACGTGGAATTCAAGTAAACGCAAATTAGTTTTAGTAGGCGTAAATACACCCAATACTGTAGAACAAAAATACCTTGATATTTTAGCAAAAGATGAAAGTGTGTTAGTATTAACAGAAACGACTTCCAATCTGCATCATGAGCGTTTTATTCCAGGAATTGATAAATTAATTGGAGCTTTAAATACAGAGGAATTCGAGCAATTACAACCAGATATTTTATTAACATTTGGAGGTTTAGTTGTATCTAAAAAAGTCAAGAAGTTTTTACGCAGCTACAAACCAAAACATCATTGGCACGTGGGTTTAAATACTGCAAACGACACTTATTTTGCCTTAAACAAAGTGTTTAAGCTACCTATAAACACGTTTCTTTCTCAATTTTTGAGTAAAACCAAATGGTTACAAAGTAATTACAATACCTTTTGGTTGAATGAGTTTAAAGGGAGGCGCAAGCGGCATGATCGCTATATGGAAAGCATTCCGTTTTGCGATTTTAAAGTGTTCGAGTATTTTTTAAAAAGTCTTCCTGTTGGTTCTCATTTGCAAGTTGGTAACAGCTCTGCAATTCGTTATACTCAGCTTTTTGATTTAAACCATAGTATAGAGGTGTTTTGCAACAGAGGTACAAGTGGCATAGATGGTAGTACAAGTACAGCTATTGGTGCAGCGTTGGCGACAAATAAACAAACTATACTAATAACTGGAGATTTAAGTTTTATTTACGACAGCAATGCGCTTTGGAACAATTATATTCCTAATAATTATAGAATGCTTGTTGTAAACAATGGAGGTGGAGGAATTTTTAGAATTTTGCCGGGACATAAAAACACTGATAATTTCGATGAGTTTTTTGAAACCAAACATAATCTCTCTGCCAAACAATTGTGCGACATGTACGGGTTTAAATATGAAGCAGCTAAAAACGCACAGGAACTATCTACAGCTTTAGAAACATTTTATATGGAAGATAACAGTCCTAAATTACTTGAGGTGTTTACACCAAGTATAATTAATGATACCATTCTCTTAGAGTATTTTAATGCAATTAAGTAATTAACCGATAGATTTTTCCGTTTATCGATATTGAAGTTAGAATTTATGAAACCAGTTAATTTATTAGTGTAAAAATATTGTATATTTAAGTGATTTTAAAAACAACTTAAAACTATAATTATGAGTAAAAGAGATGACCTAATTGCAAAATATGCTGCAGATTTAAAAGATAAATGTGGTACCAAACCGGATATGGATTTTTTAACTAAAGTTACAATTGGTTGTGGACCATCTATTTATAATAAAGATGCTGCAACGGTTTCAGGATCAGACCAAAGTGAGTTGGATACTGTAAAAAATAATTTCTTAATCAAGAAATTAGGATTAAAAGATAGTGCAGATTTAGATAAAGCAATCGATTCTGTAATGGAGAAATATGGTCGTTCGAACAAAAATAAATACAGAGCTGTTGTTTATTATTTATTAGCAAAGCACTTTAAAAAAGAATCTGTTTACAAATAGGATTGATTTACAACAAATAAAAAAGCGTTATAACATGAGTTGTAACGCTTTTTTAATATTTCGCTTATTTTAAAAATAATATTAAGGCTCTAATTAAAAAATACAATTCATTTAACTTATTTTTGTCACATGATAAATATTGGAGAATTTAATACATTAGAAATACTTAGAGATACCGAACCAGGTATGTTTTTAGGAGACGAAGATGGTAATGAAGTGTTATTGCCAAACCGTTATGTAGAAGATGTTTTTAAAGTTGGAGACGATGTAGAAGTTTTTATCTATTTAGATAATGAGGAGCGTTTAGTAGCAGTTACGGATGAACCCTACATAACTAAAGGTGATTTTGCAGTCTTACGTTGCAATGCAGTGAATGCGGTTGGTGCCTTTCTGGATTGGGGCATGGTAAAAGAATTATTTTGCCCATTTAAAGAACAGGCATTTCCAATGAAAAAAGGTGGCTGGTATTTGGTGCACTGTTACTTGGATGAAAAAACCGAACGATTGGTGGCTTCCAGTAAAACAAATCAGTTTTTAGATAATACAGACCTAACTGTTTCAGAGTTTGATGAGGTCAATTTAATTGTCTCTCATCCAAGTGATATAGGTATGAATGTTATTGTTAACAAGCAACATACAGGCTTAATATACAAGGATAATATTTTTCAAGAACTAAGTGTTGGAGACCGTTTAAAAGGGATTGTTAAAAAAATTCGTCCTGGCAATAAATTGGATATTACCTTAGGGCAAATAGGTTATAGAAATATAGAGCCAAATGCTGAAAAAATTCTAAAAATTTTAGAAGACAATTCAGGATATCTACCACTACATGATAAGTCTTCTCCAGAAGCAATTAAAGAGGCGTTAGAAATGAGCAAGAAGAATTTTAAAAAAGCAATTGGGACTTTGTACAAACAAAAGCAAATAACTATTGAAACCGACGGGATTAGGTTAAATTAATTGTATTTGCTATGCAGTAAACACCTTAAAGTTTATTAGCTCTAAAAAAAGAAAACCGCTTCACTACACTAATAGCAAAAGCGGTTTCTTACAAATAATTCGAAGGGATTCTATATATTAATTATTAATTTGTGTCATTTCTTTTTCAACTATGGATTTTGACCATCTATAAGCCTCTTCCAAGCAACTAAAATCTTGATAGGGTAACGTGCAAAAATGACGTTCTAAAGAGGTGTTTTTACTGTTAATATCTAAATAGGTTACCGCGCAATACGATTTAATATTTTTCATAAAAACTTGAAAATTAGTAAAATCTAATGGAGAAAGTGAAAAGTCGTTTACTCTGTTAGAGATATAACCAAATAAACCACGACCGTTATAAAACAAATTTATTCTTTCGGTTAGGTGATTGGCGGCCTCCATATCTACATGTTCGCCTTCATTGATTTCGGAGATTACCACATTATCTAAAAAATATAAAACACCGATATCGTGTTTATAAATTTCAACAATTTTATTGCTTAATTGCGATTGGTTCACATTGATTTTTAGCATAATTTTATTTAAATTAACACTTCAAAATTAAGTATTTAAAATGCTTAAAATAAGTGGTTTGTAATAAGTATTAGTGATTGTGTAATAAACGGGTTTGTGTAATTTGAAATTAAAAAAAAAGCTGTCAATCATTAGTTAGGTTTAATGATTTAACAGCTATCATAAGTAGTTTAGTTTGGGTAAAAATATTATGCGCTAATCGATTTAAAATTAGCAATATTATTATTTGTCCAAGAAATAGCATCAGCTATTTTATAAACTATATGAAATGGTTTGTGTGAAAATCGTTTTTCTATTTGCACATTCATTTGGTCGAAGCGATTATCATACAAAACAGCACAAAAAGAAATAATATTTTCTATTTCTACGCTATAATTAGCAAAGTCCATTGGAGAAACGGAAAATTGATTAATCCTGTTAGAAACATATCCAAAAGGTTTATTGTAATAAGAATTAGCTATTTCAAAAAATTCTTGAGAAGATTCTAAATCTATGTGGACACCCTCTCTAATTTCTGCAATAATGGCATTTTTTAAAAAGTAAAAGTCTCCAATAGAAAGATGATGAGTTTCCTTAACACACTCGAAAAGTGGTGAATCTACTATTTTCATTTTGAGGGTTTTATAGATGATTAATAACTCTACAAAATTATATTACTTCATACTTTTTAAAGAACTTGAGTTAGCGCTCTATTAAATTGACGACGAAATGCACAAAAAATAAGACAAATAGATTATTTTGTAAGTTATAAACTACAAATTATGGTGTTTTATGTATTTCACAGCACTATTTTCACTTTGCGCATTAATATAGCTATTTATCTGGTTATAAGCACTTTTAAGACTATCAAAATTTTTATATGGCATTTCACAGAACTGTTGCTCAATACGCATATTTATAGCATCATTATATTTATAGGATACTACTGCAAAGAGTTCTAAATTCCCAACGGCTCTGGTTAGTTTAGAATAATCTAAGGCTTGTATTGAATAAGAATTTATTCTGTTAGATAAATATCCAAAAGATTTATTGCAGTAGAAATCTTTAATAGTCATGATGAGATTATAGGCAGATTCATAACAAAAGTGTTCGCCTTCTTTTATCTCTGTTATTGCCAGGTGTTTAAACAGGTATAGCTTACCTATGTCGAATTTATGACTTTCTATGACGTCACAAAAGAAATCAGAATCCTTTACTTTCATTATAAATTTTATTGATTAATAGCATAACAAAACTACAACTTTGCTAAAAAGTCTAATCATAGGTAGCATATATAAACCCGCACACGTTAAAAAGACAGGATTTCTCGTTAATTAACGTAGTTTAGAAAGTTTTTTCCTACTTTTTTTGAAATTAATATTCTCTATATCTTCTGGGAATTAGAGGTAGAGCTATGTTATAAGACAACACTATGAGATAAATTGGATTAATTTTAACAATTAATAGATAATGCACTTATAGTAAAAACAAAATTGTTTATTTTTAAAAACTCAAATTTAAATTAATATATGAGTGAGATTAAATGGGTGAAAGCCAAAGACTACGAAGATATTACATACAATAAAGCCAACGGCGTTGCAAGAATTGCATTTAATAGACCAGATGTTAGGAATGCTTTTAGACCAAAAACAACTAAAGAACTTTATGATGCATTTTACGATGCACAGGAAGACACTTCTATTGGAGTAGTATTATTGTCTGCCGAAGGTCCTTCGACTAAAGATGGTATATATTCATTTTGCTCTGGCGGTGACCAGAAAGCACGAGGCCACCAAGGTTACGTTGGTGAAGATGGTTATCACAGACTAAATATTTTAGAAGTGCAGCGTTTAATTCGTTTTATGCCTAAAGCAGTAATAGCTGTCGTTCCGGGATGGGCAGTTGGTGGCGGTCACAGCTTACATGTGGTTTGCGATTTAACTTTAGCAAGTAAGGAACATGCTATTTTTAAGCAAACAGATGCTGATGTTACGAGCTTTGATGGTGGATATGGATCTGCATATCTTGCAAAAATGGTCGGACAAAAAAAAGCAAGAGAGATTTTCTTTTTAGGCAGAAACTATTCTGCTCAAGAAGCTTACGAAATGGGAATGGTGAATGCGGTAATCCCTCATAACGATTTGGAAACCACAGCTTACGAATGGGCACAGGAAATTTTGGAAAAATCGCCAACCTCTATAAAAATGCTAAAATTCGCAATGAATTTGACAGACGATGGTATGGTGGGCCAGCAAGTATTTGCAGGTGAAGCTACACGATTGGCATACATGACAGATGAAGCAAAAGAAGGTCGTGATGCCTTTTTAGAAAAAAGAAAGCCAAACTTCCCAAAACAGTGGATTCCATAACTTAAGCCGATGAAGAATATTTACATATGGCTTTCGGCAATAAGAGTGCGTACGCTACCATTGTCTATTTCCGGTATTATTGTAGCTGGATGTCTGGCAGAATATAATGGTGTCTTTAATTGGCAAATATTTCTCTTGGCTATTGCTACTACTATTAGTTATCAAATTCTTTCAAACTTAGCAAACGATTATGGTGATGCAGAAAAAGGCACAGACAATGATGAGCGCATTGGCCCTGAGCGAGCAATACAAAGTGGAAGCATTACACCAGACGAAATGTTTCATGCTATTAGAATGAATATATTAATTTGTATAGTGCTTACTGTTGGACTTATATTTTCTGCCTTTGGTTCTAAGCATTTATTATTAGCGCTATTGTTTTTTGCCATAGCAGGATTCGCAGTACGCTCTGCAATTAAATATACTATGGGTAGTAAAGCCTATGGTTACAAAGGTTTAGGAGATATTTATGTGTTTTTGTTTTTTGGTATTGTTAGTGTTTTAGGCTGTTATGTATTATTCGCAAAAGAATTTGATCATGTTGCTGTACTACCAGCAATAGCAATTGGATTGCTAAGTGCTGGAGTTTTAAACTTAAATAACATGCGGGATATTGAAACCGATTTAAAAAGTAATAAAATAACTACAGCGGTAAGGTTAGGAAAAGAAAAAGCAAAAAAATATCATTATTTTTTGATTATATCAGCTATAGTAGTTTCATTTTTATTTGGTATTTTGTACTATGTTTCGCCATTTAATCTCGTGTTTTTTATAGCGTATATACCTTTATTAATGCACCTAAAACGTATAAAGGCTATTAAAAATTTAAAAGATTTCGATCCTGAGTTAAAAAAACTGGCGTTAACTACGGTTTTATTAGCTATTTTACTTGGTGTTGGGCATTTGATTTAAATCGAAAATATTTAATACATGATTTTAGAAATTCAATGTTTTTATTAAAAATGCTATTTCTCTTTTAAAAGCGGTTTTTATATTGCTTTAATTCAAATTATAGAATAGCTTCTAAAAAGATTGTTAAGTAATAAGAATGAAAGCTACTTACCACAAATACATTCTCAATTTTAAACAACCCAGCGGTACATCTCGAGGTATTTTAAAAACTAAAGAAACCTGGTTTATTATTATTAAAACTGAAGATAAACAGGGTGTTGGTGAATGCGGTATTTTACGAGGTCTATCTATTGATGATAGAGATGATTACGAAGCGCAACTAAAATATACATGTACAAATATTGAAAAAGGTTTACCTTTTTTATTAGTTGAAAATATTGAATTTCCAAGCATTCAAATAGGTTTGGAAATGGCATTTAAATCGTTGCAGACTGAAGATAATTTTAGTTTATTTCCTTCAGAATTTACAAAAGGAAACGATGCTATCGCAATAAACGGTTTAATTTGGATGGGCTCTAAAACTTTTATGAAACAACAAATAAATGATAAAATTGAAGCAGGCTTTAAATGCATCAAATTAAAAATTGGAGCCATTGATTTTAATACAGAACTTGATTTATTAAAGAGTATAAGAAAGCAGTTTAGCGAAGCCGATATAGAAGTTAGAGTGGATGCTAATGGTGCGTTTAACACTCATGATGCTTTAGAAAAATTAAAAAGGCTTAGCGAATTTAAACTCCATTCAATAGAACAACCTATAAAACCAAAACAATATCAGGAAATGGCTTTATTGTGCGAGCAAACACCTTTGCCTATTGCTTTGGACGAAGATTTAATTGGAGTATTTACTAAAGAGAAGAAGGGAAATCTATTGCAAACTGTAAAACCGCAATACATTATTTTGAAACCAAGTTTTATAGGTGGATTTGTGGGAACTGACGAGTGGATAACTTTAGCCAATAAATGCAAGACAGGTTGGTGGATAACCAGCGCATTAGAAAGTAATGTCGGGTTAAATGCTATAGCACAATATACCTATCTTAAAGATAATACAATGCCGCAAGGCTTAGGCACTGGAGGATTATTTACCAATAATTTTTCATCACCATTACAAGTAAAAAATGGTACATTGCAATACAATATTAACAAAAACTGGAATTTTAATTTATAGATTATGTATATAGCTCAAGCGTTCAACGTATTACACGATTGGTGGAGGTATTTAATAGGAATAGTGGTGGCCATTATAGGCGTTTTTATTTTCTCAATACCACATTTTGCAGCCGTTTTTGTTAAAAGAATGGAAGCAGAGGTCGATTTAACACGCCTTGACGATATGAATTATTTATTGTCTCTATTCGACTCGAATACCAACTTAATATTTATATTGTTACCCTTTGCTGGAGGTTTAATTTTCTTATTATTTATAGTAAAATTGCTTCATAAACAAAGTATTACCAGTTTAACAACAGTGCGTCCTAAAACGGATTGGAAGCGTATCTGGTTTGCTTTTTTCTTTTGGGGTATTATATCTTCTGGAATGGTCTTGTTAGATTATTATTTATCTCCAGAGAATTATTTAGATAATTTTGAGCTTAACAGGTTCTTATTACTTGCTGTGATCGCTATAGTGTTAATCCCATTCCAAACCAGTTTCGAAGAGTACCTGTTTAGAGGGTATTTAATGCAAGGGATAGGTGTTATTGCAAAGAATAAATGGGTTCCTTTAGTTATTACTTCAGTTATTTTTGGGCTTTTACATATTGCAAATCCAGAAGTGGAGAAGTTAGGTTATGTAATTATGGTGTACTACATAGGTACAGGATTATTTTTAGGTATTATAACTTTAATGGATGATGGATTGGAACTGGCTTTAGGTTTTCATGCTGCCAACAATTTGTTTACTGCATTGCTTGTTACTGCAAATTGGACAGCATTTCAAACACATTCCGTTTTTAAAGATATTGCAGAACCAGACGTTGGTTTTATAGACTTAACGCTTCCTGTATTTATAATTTTCCCTATATTATTATTTATATTTAGTCGTGTTTATAAATGGACGAATTGGAAAGAGAAGCTCTTCGGAAAAGTTACCCAACCACCAAAAGAAAATTATAAAATTTTAGAGTAAATCATGTCAGCTTACACTAAAGTTCATGAAAGATTTAAGTACAACAATGTACACTATAGTTTTAATGAGCTCAATGCATTGGCGTTAAGTTTAAGAAACGAAAGTGAATCTTTTAAGAATGAAATAGGCAGATTTTTACTATCATGGGTGGAAAATAATCCTGTGATAAAACTTAAAACCTCAGGCTCTACAGGCACTCCTAAGACTATTTTAGTTAATAAACAAGCCATGGTTAATAGCGCCTTATCCACCGGTAGTTTTTTTAATTTAAGACCTGGAGATAAAGCATTATTATGTTTGCCTGCGCATTACATTGCTGGGAAAATGATGTTTGTTCGTGCTATGATTTTAGGTCTTGAATTAGATAGTATTGAGCCCAAATCCATATTAGAAATTGATGAAAATAAGTTTTATGACTTTGTGGCATTAGTACCAATGCAAGTTGAAAAAAATATCAACAAATTACAGCATATAAAAACTGTTATTATTGGCGGTGCAAAAGTTTCTGGTGAATTACAAAATCTTCTTAGAGGCTTAAAGACTGCTTTTTTCGAGACTTATGGCATGACGGAAACCGTCTCTCATATTGCCGTCAAGGTCCTCAAACATAGCGAAAATAATTATTTTAGAACGTTACCTAATATTAGTATTTCTCAAGATGAAAGACAATGTCTGGTGATACATGCTCCAAGCATTTCAGATAAAACAATTATAACTAACGACGTGGTAAAACTTCGGTCTAAAACTGAGTTTGAATGGCTAGGTAGATTAGATAATATTATTAATTCTGGAGGCGTTAAAATTTTTCCAGAACAAATTGAACATATATTAAGTGCTAAAATTAAAAATCGCTTTTTTATAGCTTCAGAGCAAGATAGCGTTTTAGGTGAACGTGTTATACTTATTGTAGAAGGAAAAGAAAACAGCATTATCAATACAATTTTTAACAATTTAGAATCATTTTCTAAACCGAAATTAGTATATTATGTAGATGAGTTTGTTGATACGGTTTCAGGGAAAGTTAAAAGGAAAGATACTTTAAAAAAAATTAAGAATACCTAAAATTATTTCACTCATTCAAAGTAACGTTTCACTCATTAAAAAGATGCGTTCACTCATTTTTACTTTATTTAATTAAAGCTACTGTGTAGCTTTAATTAAACCAAAAATTTAAATATTATGAAATTTATTTTACAAATCGTATTTATGCTTTGTCTTGTAAATCAAGCCTTTGCACAAAATCAAGCAACTCAAGATAAGGAGATTGTTTCGGGAATAGTATTAGATGAAGATGGTAATCCATTTCCTAATGTTAGCGTAATTATTGACGGAACCACAGAGGGTGTACAGACTAATCTCTATGGAAATTATACCATTAATGTTGCAGTGGGTAAAAATTTAATTTATTCTTTTAATGGTTACGAACAAGAAAAAGTGATGGTAACAAACGCTAACCCAATAAACTTGTCTTTAAAACCCGCTGTAATTAAGCAAGGAGACGTGGTAGTAACTTCATTAGGCTTAAAACGTAGTAAGGACAAAATTGGATTTGGATATCAAGAAGTTAATAATAAGCAGCTCAATCAGGCAAACAATCCTAACGCTCTAAGTTCGCTTGTTGGAAAGGTCTCTAGTCTGCAAATTAATAAGGATCGAAATGCAGTTGTATTAAGAGGCTTTAGATCATTAAGAGGAGATAATACAGCGTTAATTGTAATTGATGGTGCAATATCTAGTTTTACCTTTTTAGATGCCTTAGATCCTAATACAATAGAATCTATTAATGTGATTAAAGGTGCTGCTGGATCTGCACTTTATGGAAGTCAAGGTAGTAATGGTGTAATTGTGGTTACATCTAAGAAAGCGAATTATAATCCTACAACGACTAATAACACGTACCAACCTAAACCTATAAAATATAGAAAGAAATTAAAAATTAAAAACAAAAACGTTAAACCGCCTTACATTAAAGCGCTCGAGAAAGAAGTGAGCATTGATGATGCTTTTTTATTATATAATGACCAAAAGGATGATTATAAAAATCATAGTTCTTACTATGTAGATGTTTATAGTTTTTTTGCTGATAAGGGAGATAAGAATTATAGCAAGAAAGTTTTAAACGATATTGTAATTTCTAAGATAGACGATTATCAAACTTTAAAAGCTTTAGCTATGAAGTTATTAGTAGACCAAGAATACGATTTAGCTAGTACTGTTTATAAGCGATTGCTAATACTAAGACCAAGGGATGCGCAATCATTTATAGATTTAGCTCAAGTTTATAACGAGCGTGGCGAAAAGCAACGTGCATTTAATTTATTAAATGATTTATTGGAGTTAACTAAAAACGCATCTAAGATAAATGGCGTAGTTACCAATGAAATAAATGGTTTACTTCAAACCTCTAAAGGCATTGATGATTCTAATTTAGAAACTTACAACAAATTAAATACGAGTTTCGATTTAAGGATTTTGGCAAGTTGGAATAGAGAAGATAGCAATGTAAATTTAGAAGTTGTAAATCCTTCTTTAGAAGTGGCATCTAAAGAAAATATTAAAACCAGATTTGGAGGAGAACTAGTAAATGTTGCTGATGCTTTCGGTCCAGAGGAATATACCATTAGAAACGCGCGCAAGGGAGACTATTTTGTAAACTTGAAATATGATGCAGAGCAGCATCTCGAAGACCAAAATTTATTTGTTAAATTAATTATTTATAAAAATTTTGGAAAAGAGAATCAGGAAAAAGAGATTAAAATTATAAAACTTGATGCATCTCAAGGTGAAACTTTAGTTCATAAGATTAGCCTATAATTGATGAAAAGACATACTTCAAAAGAAGCGCACTGGCGCTTCTTTTTGTTTAAATTAATCTTAAAGGTAGCATTCCCTAATTAAAAACACCAGTTTACTCATTATCCTTTTTTTCAAATAGACTTTGGTTATAGTTTTACTCTAAACTTAAAAACCAAAGATTATGAAAACGCTACTCACTTTAATCATTTCAATATTTTTAATAACAGAAGTATCCAGTCAAAATAGTATAGAAACGCAATCGGTCGCGTTAGAAGATTTTATAACATTCATTGCAAATCAGTTTCCTTTAGAAATTAAAGAGGACACATCTAATGCTAAAGAGGACGCTACAGAAACACCTAAAACCCAGCAAATAAGTTTCATATTAGAAACTTCTAAAACCAACTTTTCTTCAGAAGATAAAATAATCCTTCAGCAAGCATTTAAATTTTTAGCCACACGATTAAATAAGGAGGATAAAATATCCTTATTAGCTTACTCAGGACAAAACGGCTTGTTATTAGACAGAATTTCGGCTAAAGGAATTAAAAAAACGCTGTCTGTAATTAATGATCTAAAAAACAGCATTACAGAAACGCACAAAGATGGTATTGCATTGGCCTATAAACTGGCTCAAGAGCATTTTAATGAAAATGCAGATAATTTAGTTGTAATGGTTAGAAATCCAAATGCAACGCAGGATACAGCACAGACGGAGACAATTAGAGAGGAGGACGATAGTGCTAAATCTAAAGTTATAAAAAGCAAGAATAGTAATGTAGTACTACTCACTGCTATGACCTTATTGCCAGAACTCATTACAATTATTAAAGACTAACATTTTAAATTTAACAATCATGAAAAACATTTTACACTTTATTATTATGTTATTTGTTACACTACAAATACAAGCACAGCAAAAAGAAATAACAGGAACAATTATAGATGGAGACAGTTTACCCTTACCAGGCGTAAATGTTATAGTAAAAGGAACCCAGAATGGTACAATAACAGATTTTGATGGGTATTATTCTATTATAACGAAGGTTGATGATGTTATTGTATATTCGTATGTAGGAAATACTGAAGAGAGAAAGGTAAAAGAGGTAGAAATAATAAACCTAATAATGATCGAAAAAGAGGAGTTAGAAGATTGGTTTTGTAGACCATTATTAATCCATAGAATAAAACCAGAGGTTACTTATCAATACGTTACAATAAAACTTTAAGGAAAGAAACGCAATTGCGTTCCTTTTTTTTATTTTACTCTTCGTGTAAAAAAACTATTCTTATATTTTTTTCTCTTAAAACCTCTTTTGCTTTTTCATGTTGAGTTATAAAGGATTTATAA
This sequence comes from Lacinutrix chionoecetis, assembly GCF_053604665.1. Taxonomy (NCBI): domain Bacteria; kingdom Pseudomonadati; phylum Bacteroidota; class Flavobacteriia; order Flavobacteriales; family Flavobacteriaceae; genus Lacinutrix; species Lacinutrix chionoecetis. The sequence continues at coordinate 31,498 of NZ_JBSHNQ010000085.1, read as the reverse complement.
TCAGTGCCTTTGCATATTCCGTAGGAGTAATGATATTGAAGCAATTCTATGTCTAAATTAGATAAGGTTTCACTCTCTGCATAACAACCTGAAAAATAATTAGAGCAATCTAAATCTGTATTAAACTGAAAATAACCGAGACTTTGAAAGAATAAACGCTTCATTTCAATGAGTCTTAAATTCTCATTAAATAAATCATCAGATTTAATTCGTAGTGCTACTTTATAGATTTGATTTTTTCCATTCCAATGCATGTAAAAATCAGAATCTGTGTAATGCTCCATTCTCGATTCGTACTCAAAGCTTCCAGAATAATAAATAATGTAATTAGAATCTTCAATGCGTTTAACTTCTTTTAGCTTTAAGGAATCTACTTGATTAATAACGTTGTTTGCAAAATCTAAAAATTTCTTTTTAGATTTTTTCGGAATCTCTTTTGCGAAATAAATAGAAATATCGTCTTTCCAATATTTCATTGTTGCTTCGTTCTTTAGGCTATCATTTTTAAATTTAAAAGCAACTCTCGTGTAAAGGTCTAAAAATGTAGAATCTTTATATTCGTAAAAAACACTAATGCCCTTTGGTTTATAGTTTTCTATAACCACCAAGGTGTCATTGTCTTTGTAAACAAAATTTAAACTATCTTTTCTTGTTAATGGTTTTTTAAATTTTTGTTTATAATACTTTAAAGGCAATAACGCTCTACTGTGAGATGTTTCTATGGTCTCAGTATCTTTTTCCTTATGCGATGTTATTTTAGTTTCGATTTCTTGTCCCAAACTAATTAAGGAACATAGTAAACTAAAAATTATAAAATATATTCTCATCTAATTTATTAGTTGTTTTCTAAAATTAATCAATGTATCGAACCCGTTAGAATTAATGCTAAATTGGTACAGATGTTTGTAATGATATTTTAATACCATGATGTCATAGTCAGATAGATACACATTATTGATATCGGTTTTACTATTTAGAAATGACTCTTTTGGAGCGCGATAAGATTCGTAAAACCCTCCCAAGGAGCTAAAAAAACCTTTTTTTAATTTAGTTAAAAACAAGCTATCATTTATAATAGAAGGGCTAATTTTATAATGGCAGGAGATAAATTTGTTATTTTTATTAGCATATAACTTATAAGTCATTTGACTAAAAGTGTCATTTAATATCTCTTGTTCATCTAAAGCATTAAAATCATCTTTAGAATATGCACTAACCTCATTATCAACTATATCAATAAAATAATTTGCGTCTTCTAAGTTTTTTGTAAAAGAAAATTTTAAATTTTCAATCTCTGGAATATCTTCTATAAAATTTATAAAACTACTCTTAATTTCTTGTGGTAGTTTTTCATCAATTAAAATAACTATTGGCCCGAGGAATTGACTTATAGTTCTGGTTTTAGATCCAGAAAACACATGTCTTTTGTAGTTTCTAATGAGTTCATTATTGTCTAAAAGTGAAAAATCCTTTAAGAAGCTTAATTGAGATGAATCTATAGCAACAGTAAAAGAATCTAATTTAATAGTCTTTTTTTGTGGAAACCTTAATGTAATAGACTCATTATTTAAAACTTTAGAATACGTCTTATTTAATTTGAGGTTAGTTGAGCCTTGTGCTTTACTTTGAAGGAAAATCATTCCTAAAATAATTAATAGAGTATACTTCATATTACACTTGTAAAACGCCCATATTAAAAGGTTTCTCAATAGGAGCGTGGTTTGCCGCCTCAATACCCATAGAGATCCAAGTTCTGGTATCTAAAGGGTCTATTATGGCATCCGTCCATAATCGTGCAGCAGCATAATATGGTGAGACTTGGTTGTCGTATCTGTTCTTAATTTTAGAAAAAAGCGCCTCCTCTTTTTCCGGAGTTATTTCTTCTCCTTTTTTTAACAAGGATGCTTTTTCTATTTGCAGTAGTACTTTTGCAGCACTATTGCCACTCATTACTGCTAATTCTGCACTTGGCCATGCTACAATTAATCTTGGGTCATATGCTTTACCGCACATGGCATAATTACCTGCACCATAGCTATTACCAATTACTATTGTAAATTTTGGGACGACACTATTACTAACAGCATTTACCATTTTGGCACCATCTTTTATAATACCACCATGTTCGCTTTTACTTCCAACCATAAAACCTGTAACATCTTGTAAAAACACTAAAGGGATTTTCTTCTGGTTGCAATTGGCAATAAAACGAGTCGCTTTATCTGCACTATCGTTATAAATTACTCCACCAAATTGCATTTCTCCTTTTTTTGTCTTTACCAACTTTCTTTGGTTGGCAACAATACCAACTGCCCAGCCGTCTATTCTTGCGTAGGCTGTAATAATTGTTTGACCGTAACCGGCTTTATACTCATCATATTCGCTGTTATCAACCAAACGAGAAATGATATCAAACATATCGTATTGGTCTGCACGGGATTTTGGTAAAATACCATAAATATCTTCAGGATTATTTTTAGGTTTTTTTACTTCAGCACGATTAAAACCTGCTTTGTCATAATCACCAATTTTATCTACTAAGCGCTTAATAGTATCTAAGGCATCTTTATCGTCTTTAGCCTTATAATCTGTTACACCAGAAATTTCGCAATGCGTTGTTGCGCCTCCTAAAGTTTCATTATCTATAGTTTCGCCAATAGCAGCTTTTACTAAATAACTACCTGCTAAAAATATACTTCCAGTTTTATCAACAATAAGTGCTTCGTCACTCATAATTGGTAAATAAGCACCACCAGCAACACAGCTACCCATAACAGCTGCAATTTGAGTAATGCCCATACTACTCATGACTGCATTATTTCTAAAAATACGACCAAAGTGTTCTTTGTCAGGAAATATTTCATCTTGTAGTGGTAAATACACTCCAGCAGAATCCACCAAATAGATAATAGGTAACTTATTTTCGATCGCAATTTCTTGAGCACGTAGGTTTTTTTTGCCTGTAATAGGAAACCATGCGCCAGCTTTTACCGTGGCATCATTGGCAACTACAATACATTGTTTACCGCTTACATAGCCAATTTTAACAACAACACCTCCAGAAGGACAACCGCCATGTTCCTCGTACATACCATCTCCAGCAAAACCACCTATTTCAACACTTTTTCTCTTTTTATCTAAAAGATAGTCAATACGTTCTCTCGCAGTAAGCTTTCCTTTTTCGTGATGCTTGTCTATACGTTTCTGTCCACCGCCTAATTTTACTTTTGCAAAGCGATTTCGTAAGTCAGACAATAAAAGCTTATTATAATCTTCGTTTTTATTAAAATTGATGTCCATTACTAAAATTTTGAGCTAAAATACAAAGTTTAATACCATTTTCTATATGGATATAATTATTAAATTGAATGACTTTTTAAATCAAAAACCATAACACTATCAATATAGTTAATAATGTATTAATTGCCCATACCAATATATTCTATGGAATCTAATTTTATTATCTTTGAAATAATAGAACAATATTTATGAAAAACATTTTAGTCTTTGCCGGAAGTAACAGTAAAACCTCAATAAACAAGCAATTAGCAACTTATGCGAGCAACAAAATAGATGACGCAATAAAAAATGTGTTAGATCTTAACGATTTTAAAATACCGCTCTTTGGTGTCGATTTAGAAAAAGAGAAAGGTATACCAGAAGATGTAAATGTTTTTTTGGGACATATAAATGAAGCAGATGGTATAATATTATCGTTAGCAGAGCATAATGGTGCATATTCTACAGCCTTTAAGAATCTTTTTGATTGGCTATCTCGGGTAGAAAATAAATTCTTTGGTAATAAACCTCTACTTTTAATGGCAACCTCTCCTGGGTCTCGAGGTGGAAAATCTGTTTTAGAAATAGCAAAAGATCGATTTCCAAGACATGATGCAGCCATTGTTGACACCTTTTCTCTACCCTCATTTAATGAAAATTTTAGCCATCAAGGGATACAAAACGACCTACTGGAAGAAGAATTAAATAAAAAAATAGAAATTTTTAAAAAGCGAATATAATGGGAGATATCTCGAAGGAAATTCACTCTAAATTTCCAAATAACGACCTTAAGGCCTATATTAATATATTATTCACTGCAAGTTGGATTAATGGTTTGCAACAAGAATTTTTTAAGCCTTTTAATATCTCTCCTCAACAATATAATATTCTAAGAATATTACGAGGAGCAAAGCAGCCATTGAGTGTTCAAACTGTAAAAAATAGAATGGTACAACGTTCACCAAACGTAACAAGATTAATGGATAAATTAAATGCTAAAAATCTAATAGAAAGAATGCCCTCCAACGAGGACAGAAGGGTAGTAAATATAAACATTACTCAGATTGGATTAGATTTACTTTCCCAAATAGATAGAAAATTGAGTAACAGATTTTTACCTAATTTAAGTGAAGATGAAGCAGGCCAACTTAGTAATTTATTAGATAAAGCAAGGTAATCAGTTTACAACATTTTAGGATATAGATTTAAATGTTATCGCAGCGAATTGAAATTGATGTAAAAAGCATATTAAATGGGGTATTTTTTAGTTAAAATTGCGATATTTGTTATCTAACTAATTTTTATAAATAACCCTTTAGAAGAAACAAAGTAAGAGATTATGGCAATGAACAAAAACACAGTGTTAGCCTGGGCTACCACTATAATGATAATAGTTGGATTAGGATTAATTGCAATGGGAGCTTTTAAATACGATGACGTCGCTGGTTGGGGATTTGCATCTGTAGGGATAGGTTTTTTTGCAATTGCTTGGGTGTTTAATGCACTTAAGGGAAGAGTATAACATTAATTCTATAAATTTTAAATAACAATATTATATTTTATGTCTGACGATAAAAAAATAATTTTTTCAATGTCTGGAGTAACCAAGACATTTCAAAGTGCTAATACGCCAGTTTTAAAGAATATTTATTTAAGTTTCTTTTACGGAGCAAAAATTGGAATTTTAGGACTTAACGGCTCTGGTAAATCCACTTTACTTAAAATAATTGCTGGAGTAGATAAAAACTATCAGGGAGATGTTGTTTTTTCTCAAGATTATAGTGTAGGCTATTTGGAACAGGAGCCACAGTTGGATGATGATAAAACAGTCATGGAAATTGTAAGAGAAGGTGCTGCTGAAACTGTAGCAATCCTTGATGAATACAACAGTATTAACGACCAGTTTGGTTTAGAGGAAGTATATAGTGATCCAGATAAGATGGAAAAGCTTATGGCAAGGCAGGCTATCCTTCAGGACGAAATTGATGCTGCAAACGCCTGGGAGTTAGACACCAAATTAGAAATAGCAATGGATGCGCTTCGAACACCAGATGGAGACAAAAAAATAGCCGTTTTATCGGGTGGAGAAAGACGTCGTGTAGCACTCTGCCGTTTATTGTTACAAGAGCCAGATGTGTTGTTGTTAGATGAGCCTACTAACCATTTAGATGCAGAGTCTGTACATTGGTTAGAACACCATTTAGCACAATACAAGGGAACTGTAATTGCCGTAACACACGATAGATACTTTTTAGATAATGTGGCTGGCTGGATTTTAGAACTGGATAGAGGTGAAGGTATTCCTTGGAAAGGTAATTACTCGTCTTGGTTAGACCAAAAATCGAAGCGCATGGCACAAGAAAGCAAGACTGCTTCAAAAAGGCAAAAAACGTTAGAACGTGAGTTAGAATGGGTAAGACAAGGTGCCAAAGGTCGTCAGACAAAACAAAAAGCACGTTTAAAAAATTACGATAAATTAATGAGTCAAGATCAAAAACAACTTGACGAAAAACTCGAAATTTATATTCCTAATGGACCGCGTTTAGGAACAAATGTTATTGAAGCAAAAGGCGTAAGTAAAGGGTATGAAGATAAATTGTTATATGAAGATTTAAACTTTAATTTACCTCAAGCTGGTATTGTTGGTGTTATTGGCCCTAATGGTGCAGGTAAAACCACCATATTTAGAATGATAATGGGTGAAGAAACACCGGATAAAGGCGAATTTGTTGTAGGTGAGACTGCTAAAATCGCCTATGTCGATCAAAAACATTCTAATATAGATTTAGAAAAAACGATATGGCAAAATTTTAGCGACGAACAAGAATTAGTGATGATGGGAGGGAAGCAGGTTAATTCTCGTGCCTACCTGAGCCGTTTTAATTTTAGCGGAAGCGAACAAAACAAAAAAGTGAAATTATTATCTGGAGGAGAGCGTAACCGCTTACATTTGGCTATGACACTTAAAGAGGAAGGAAATGTGCTTCTTTTAGATGAGCCAACAAATGATTTAGACGTTAACACGTTAAGAGCGTTAGAAGAAGGATTAGAAAACTTTGCAGGTTGCGCTGTGGTTATTAGTCACGATAGATGGTTTTTAGATAGAATTTGTACGCACATATTAGCATTCGAAGGAAATAGTCAAGTCTATTTCTTTGAAGGCGGTTTTAGTGAATACGAAGAAAATAAAAAGAAACGTTTAGGTGGAGACTTAATGCCTAAACGTATTAAATACAAGAAATTGGTTAGGTAGATTAAAAACTTCAACATAAAAAAGCTGGCTTTTGAGCCAGCTTTTTTTCTATTATATTTTAAGCAATTATCTATTCTACTTTTCTCGTTCTCTTTTTTTTAATTTAGATTTATCTATTAAACTCATAACTAAAAGTACAAAAACAACAATTAATGCTATGGTTAAAAGTATTGCTAAGCTATTTGAGATTAATAAGAATATCATTAAAAAATTGTATGTCATTGATGTGTACTAATTAAAAATTGATGTAAACCTAAGCTAAATAACGATAAAACGAACAATTTATTCGTTGAATAGCTAAATTTTTAACATTTTGTTTTACTTTTCATCGGTTTTACTGTACCAATCTAACTGAATTACCTCTATATCTTTATTGCCTTCATTAACCAGTCTTTTAAACTCACTTACTTCACTAAACCCTTCAGTACCTCTATAATGATATGGGTAAACTTGTTTTGGTTTAAAATCTAATACGGCACTTGCAGCACTTTCAACAGTCATTGTATATGGTAAATTCATACAGATAAAGGCTTTGTCAATATCTTTTAAAGCCCTCATTTCTGGTATATCTTCAGTATCACCAGAAACATAAATTTCATCATAGCCAAAATCAAAAACATAGCCATTACCTCTTCCTTTAGGATGGTATTTTAACGCTTCTTCTCTTAAATTATACATCGGTATAGCCTTTAAAGTAAAATTTTCGAACGTTCTAGTTTCACCATTATTAATTACGATGGTGCTCGCAGCAAGATTTTCTGGAAGTTCACTAAATACTGCTTCAGGAGCAATAATCTTAGCCTTACTTAAATCTAAAGCTTTTAAGGTTTCTAAACTCATGTGGTCACTATGAATATCGGTAATTACAACATAGTCCGCAGGTTCGAAATTCTCATAAGACTCAGGGCCACCAGTTGGATCAATATAAATGGTCGCATTTTTATACACCATAACCATAGATGCATGTTCTATAGGTGTAATCTTCACCGCTTCGGTTTTTTTGGTTTCAGTAGCTTCTTCATCCTTTAGTGTTTCATCTTTTTTATCGGTTTTGCAGGCTGTAAGAGAAACAGCTAGAACAATAATTAAATAGTATAATCTTTTCATTAATATAAATTTTAAAGTTTCTATAAAGATAATTTCTTTATTTCAGAATCAAAAATTGTAACATTTAAATAAAAGTTAATACATATAAGTATGCAATTTTATTTTAGAAGTTAGATTTTTTAACGAAATTGCTAATCCAATTTATATTGTCTATTTGAAGAAAAAGCCAATATAAATTTATTTAAAAAACATGTCCAACCTTAAAACAAAAATATCCTATGTCTGATGATTTTGACTTATTAGAAACCAATGCCAACGAGAAAACCGAAAAAGTAGATGTTAATTGGGGAAAAGCAATAGATACTATGAAATCTAAACTTGCTCAAGAAGATGATCCAGAAAGTCGCCAAAAAATTCTTAATGCCACATTAGACGATGTGGTGCATATGGCAGAAAAAGACAGAACAACGCTGTTAGATGCTATTAAAGATTTAACCGATTATCAAGATGAAGTTGGTATTTTATTCGAGCGTTTTTCGTCACTTAATGCCGAAGAACAAAAGGTTATAGACGATGCTCAAAAAGCATTAGAACGTGCAAAAGTAGAATTAGAAGATGCACAAAATAAGCCAGATACTTGGTGGAATAACCTTTGGGGACGCAAAAGCAAAATTAAAAAAGCAGAACAAGCGTTAAAAGATGCCGAAAAAACACGTGCAGGAGCAGACAATAAAGCAAAAGCTATGTTTCAAGAACGTATTGAGAGTGCAGATATTCAAACACTTTTAAGCGAATTATCATACAAATCTCAAGCAGCTGTAACACGTTTAAAAAATCGTGAGGTAGAAATTAAAGAAGTAGAAGAAAAACTTAAAGATGCTATTGTAGAAGCATCTAAAAACCATACAAAAGCTTTAGAAAAAAAGAAAGAAACCGAAGCGAAGCTTGAAGAACAATACGCTTTATTAAAACAAGCACGACAAGCGCTTGAAGAAGTTGCAGATAAGCAGTCTTCAGAATATTCTGAAGCGTTATCTAAAGTCACAACTTTAGAGCAAAAAGTAGAAGAATTAGAAGGCTTAAAAAATGCTTACACAACATTAGCAGCTTCAAAAGACAGTTTCGTGCACAAGCATAATTTAACTATTAAAGTATTAACGTCGTTACGTTCTAATTTACAAACACATCGTGCAAAACTTAAAAGTGATACAGACGAGCGTTTAAAATATTACGATGGTTACGTGGTGGCTTTAAAAGCAAGAACCGACCAAGAATTTGCTGCAATTTTAGAGCATTTAGGTGTAAAGACAGATGAGCATATTGGCGAAACACTTGCATCTATGCATACAGCAAGCGCAAAAGCAAGACAAGAAATGATGGACAATATTCCAGTCCACGAAAAAGTTATGCAAGGCGTTTATAGTAGCTATGCCGAGGCTTTACAAGAAATTCGTGCAAAAGATGTAGACATCCAAAAGAATTTTGCAGAGCGTTATGGTATAGATATGAAAGAAATTTTCGAAGATTATTATGCAGCAGATGCCAACGCGCCTTCTGGTGATGGTGACAATGCTCCAGCTCCAAAAAAGGAATCAAGTGATGACGATTTATTAGGTTAAAATAATTAGGGCGTTACCTACTTTTGCTTTTAATGGCAAAAGTAGGTCAGGCTTTCCGCTATATCTTTTGCGAAAAAGCAAAAGGATGTCGCTTCAACTGCGAAGCAATCACGAGTTCTTATTTATTAAAATAAGAATGAACGAGTAATCCTTAACGCGCTTACTCAAGTACTCACTCAATTTAAAAGACCTCACAGGTTTTTTTAAAACTGTGAGGTTTAGAAAAGGCGCAAGAGTAATCAAAATCGAGTAACTACTGAAAACTGCGACTGTAAACCGTAAACTAAATTATGTCATTAAACCACATAGTAACACCTTTAGACTCTGCGCATTTAGACAGTAAAGAACAGTATGTTTTTTACCATAAAAAAGTAGATTTTGCTTTAAAAGAGCTCATTACCAGTGTGCAATTTAATAAGTTGTGTACCGTTCAGGAATTGACCTACTTTAAGCAATACTGCGATTTATTGCTGTATTCTATAGAAGCCATGCGTGTTAAGTACATGTATGATGATGAGGATAATATGAAAGTCGATTTAACAGACTCTGGTTTTCCTAATTATTTAGAATTTAGATACTTATATAACGATTTATCTTTACGTGATAATTACTTGAATAAGCTAAAAGATGTTTCCGAGTTACAGGAAGAATTCTTAACGCAATTAATGCATAAAAAACAGCCGATAAGAAGAGATAAACTCTTTCAAGCGGCTTCGATTGTGTATTACACTTCTGTAGAACAAAAATATATATTTAACCGTTTCGTACAAGGTAAAATTATAGATGCCGAAGCTGGAAGTCAGGCAGAATATATGGTGAGCTGGAGCTTTTATGATGTATCGTTAAACAGACCATTCATCTGTTTTATGTATTTCTATTATGATGGTAAACATCCAGAAAACGAGAAAGAAGAAATTTACGACACTTTAAAAAATGTAGCTGATAGAAAAATGCCTTTAGACACCATGGCTTATGGCATAGACAGACGTTTAAAAAACGTAAAACCAAAGCATATAAAACGTATCGATTTAGGTCCATTTCATAATATTTTCGCCAAAGACGAAAACATTTTAACACACAGTATTTTAGAAAGCATAGCCAAAAAAGAAGTGCCTTTAGAATCTTACGCATTATCATTTAAAATAGATGAAGTATTCTCTGGGAGCGAATTTAAAGAAGGTAGTTATTTTTCTAAGCAAACATTACAAAAATGGAGTGATGTCGTTAAGCAACGCTATGTATTTGCACCACATCGCATCATTCAATTATTATACAACAAGAATCCTGAAATCATGAACAAGTTGGCTAAGCCACCTTTTCAAGTAGCGGATTTAAAAATGAAATAAATATAATTGTATAGAAAATTTAAATATAAGGTTTCACTGCGAACGTATTTGAACGCTATAACTTGTTTAATCACTTCTGTAGTACTTTTATTTGGTACAATGTTTATTGACAATAATTGGATTAGATTTCTATTTTTAATTTTAGCTTTAATAAATATTTATGCTTTATATCTTTCATATCAAGCAATTGCGGATAAAAATATTAAGAATGAAATAATTATAAATAACAGTTTAATAGATTTACCTTTTATTTATAATTATAGAAAGCATATAATTGATTTTTCTGATATAGTTAACTTGGAGGAAGCATTGTTCAACAAGCAACATGTTTTTTATATACATACAGATAAAAAATTTTATATGATTGAAAAAGAGTGCATGAACACGAAACAATATCAAGAATTTCTAAAAATTTTAAAAACTAATACAAGCTTTAAAGCTTAAAGAAAAAATAATATGGAGCATAATTCCACTTTTCCAATAAAAAGAAACGAACTAAACATGCTTCGAGATGAAGCAAGCGGTTATTTAAAAAGTGTACAATGGGAACAAGGCGCAAGAGCAAAGAACAAAGATAAAGACGCAAAAGATGAATCAATTTTATTGTATTTGTCGCGTGCCAATAATGGAAGTGGAGCAACTGAGGTGACTTCAGTGTCTAAAACCATTTTAGCTTTAAAAAAACGTTTGTTACCAGATTCAATTGCCATTCCTGTACATTTAAATCAGACGTTATATGCAGTTCAAGAAGGTATTGCTCTGGGTATTTGGGTAAAAGACAGTTATTATGATGCTTCGGGCTTATCAGGCTTGCATGAGCGTCGCTCAGCATTAGATACAAATGGCAAAAGAGAATACGAAAGCAAAATGCAAACCGCCACTGCATTCATGCTGTTTTCAATGGCTTATAATATTCTGCACAATCTAAAACCACATGCTTCAGACGATTTATCTGTTATGAAACAAAAATTCGCTGGTTTACCAGAAGTGTCATTGATGTCGCCATTAAAAGGTATTGCGTGTAACTTATTCTACTTCGATAAGTATCTCGGTCATCCAGATATTATTAAAACAGATAAAGACGTTATCGACTTTACAGTTGTATATTTTGAAGCATTAATAGACGAAATACAACTACGTAAAAGCAGTTTAGAATATACCGAAACAATTGTAGACAGAACCTATAAACTTGAAAATAGTGATTTTGCCATTTCTGGTTGGGAAAATGTTTTTGCAGGTACAGCGGTAAGTGTAGAATTTAATAAAATTCAGTTCGAGCAAATTGTTGGAAATAAAGATGCAAAGCATTTTGCTAGACGTTTAACCGAGCGTATGTTAAGCTACGATTTCGAGGCTAAAAAGAATCCGTTTCAGGAACTTGGTGGTTTTATGCCAGTATTTATGGGCTACGGCATTCCAGGAACAGGAAAAAGTATGCTTATCGCTGCCATTGCAACACGATTAAAAGAACATTGTGATAATTTAGATATTCCGTTTTTATTTCACCCAATGCCAGATACGTTAATTAGTACGTTTCAAGGTGGAAGTGCCGAAAAAATGGTAGAATGGATGAAACCAATGCAAGATCCTTCAAAATTAATTTTTGCACCAATAGATGATGCCGAAAATAATTTACAGGAAAGAACAGCGCAAGGTGTTTCAGCAGGTGTGAAAGAAGTTATTGGCGTGTTTTTACGTTATACAGAAGGCGCTTACGCCGTAAATTACGGTAATAGCTCTATTGGGTTATTCACCAATTTACCAGAAATGTTAGATAAAGCAGTGATTTCTCGTGTACAAGGTCGTTTTAAAATAGATGGTGCACGAACTGAGCATGATTTCTTAGATCAGGATTATTTATGGTGGCGAAAGTTAGAAGAAACCATGCCAGAATTCATTAATATGAAAAGCCCAAGCGACTACCAATATCTTAAAGATCAAGGCTTAGCCAAAAACATGGGCGATATTTTAAATAGTGTAGAAAAACCAACAGAAGCAAGAGTTTTAGAGGCTTACCATAAAGCCGAAAACATAAATAGCATTAATGAACATGAGTTTTTTGCGAATCTGTATTTAGAAATTCAAAAAATATTTCCATTTTTCTCTTCAAGAGATGTTAGAAATATTCAAAGTGCCATTTCACTACGTTTAACAGATTTCGATTTAGAGCAAGACTGGTTCGATAATCCTGAGAAATATTTTAAAAAAGATTACGAAACCAAATTCAATATGCTTCAGGAATTAATGAAGCAAAACATGAAGGGTTTAAATTTTTCAGACATAAGAAAACAAGAAGTAGTACGCTATTTAGACAACGTAGCAACTATAGCAGATACCGATTTTAAACGAAAAGTGGATGCCAGAGTAAATCAATTAAATATTGAAACAAAGGCGAGAGAAACGTTTGGGAAATAAATATAAGTAACAAAATAAATTTCGTTTGTCACTTCGAATGATTTTTGAAGTATGAAAAAAATTTTATCGAGAAGCTTATAGATGTAAAATTTCCGAGCAATATATAAAGATTACCGCCTTCGCGGAAACAAAATAAAACTATAATAATAAGATTCCCACTTTTCATGGGAAGTGAACATGCAAAAACTAAAGCAAGCAAACCTATACAGAAGCGAACTGATTCCCATAAGCGGAAAATTAGTCGAGCGTTACAATAAATGCTTGGTGAAACTTGGATTTTTACCAACAAAACTCACCACTTTTTCTATAGATGGTAAAGGTTGGAGTCCTGAAATTGCTGAAGAAAAAGAGAATTTACATTATTTAAACAATGGAGAAGCGAATATGCATGCCATATTAATTTCTCCTTTACAAAAAGGAAAACCAGTTTATGTGCCGTTTCACACGTTCGATCGTGAAATGATGCAACATGTTTTTAGAATACATGAAGCTAAAATTAATAACATTACGCGAGATAGCGCCATTTGCTTAGATTTCGACCAAAATATCGACGCTTTTTACGAGCCATTAGATGTACTAAAATACGATGCTGTTACTATTCATTTCCATTTAATTGATAATTTAGATGTTGTGCAAAAAAATCAATTAGCACTCGTTCATAAATTTAAACAAGGCAATAATTTTATAGACGAAACACTCCATGCTCAATTAATAGAATCGGCTAATACTTATGGCGATTTAAGACATCGGGATTTAGAGCTTCATGAGCTTCAATTTACCGCCAATTCCTTTTACACTAAAGCTTTTGGAGGTGTTTATGTTTTAAGGGATTTTATAAAAGAAATTGTGGTTTTCGAAGATATAAAATGGTATAAAGAAGCCATAAAAGATACCACTCACGATGTGCTAATATACCATATTTCGCAGCCCGAACTTATGGATAAATTGCGAGATCATATAATAATTGAATGCGATTTAGACGAAGAAGTAAAAACAGAACGCTATCAACGCATTAAAAAGTTTGTTTTTGCAGAAGTTATTAAGCAACCACAACATCCTTTTTCTAGTATTTTAAATGATAAAGTATTATATAAAAGCTACCTTAATAAATTAGATATTGATAGTAGAAAACGGGTGATGAGCGTAGAACGCTATCTTGAAAAATTAGAAGTTAGTAACGAATTTAAAATTGCAGACATTGTCGATTTAAACTTTTACAAAGCTTTACACAAACCGCACTCTTCATTGAACCCTAAGCATCAGGATTTAATTTGGAAGCTTTTGGTTAACGTTTCTGCTAAAGATGTTTTATTTTTATATTGGTATGACAAAGAACAATTTTATAAAGTGTATAATACCTGGGAAGACTCGTTGAAAGTTTGGGTAATAGAGGAAATTAGTAACAATATATAGTAAACTTATACTAATAGGTAAACAAAAAAACTTAGAAATTATGCTAACTATAGAAATAATAATATTTATAGCTTCAATTTTATTTGGGATACTGCTGTATTGGAGAGAATCTAAAAGTAATAAAGTCTACCGTTTTTTTAATAAGTTGTTCTACTCAAAAGAGCTTCAAATGAAACCCGATAGCAAAAAAGGTTTTCTTTACGAGCAATCCTTTTTAATGCGATTGGTATATTTAGGTTTTTTATATTTGATAGCAATTGTTATTATTCAATTTTTAATTCCGTTTGATATGGGATTAATAAAAATAATTGCACCAAGTCTTTTTGGTACCTTAATAGGAACCTATTTAGCAAATTTCGTTTTTAAATCTTCAGAAGTTATGGATGAAAAGGGAGACTCTTTAGTAGACGTGATGAAAGATACTGTAGAAAAAGGAAAAGATTTTATTAAGGACTTGGAAACAAAGGATACTAAAGCCGTTGAAGAAGCGAAAAAAGAAATTAAAACAGAACCTGAGGCCAATAAAAAAAGTGCAAGAGACCGTTTAAAAGATAAAGGATATATGTAATTTATTAAAACTTAAATGCACCAGAAACTATCCCAAAGCAAGAAGCTAAAAAAATAGAAGTATGATTAGAAATTACTGGAATAAAGGCGGAAAGCAAAAACGAATTGTTGTCATTTTAACCATTGTATTAATAGCACTATTGTTTTTTTTACGTGATGACTACCAGCCAGCCTTATTATTTATTAGAAAATTTATTTTTGTAATACTACTATGCGGTTTAGTGTTGTTTTTAGGGCTCAGAACGTTTAGAAAACAAGCTTCTACAGGCAAACGCATCTTTATTCTGGTGTTATTAGCTGTTTTTTTTGGAGCATTCTACTTTGTAGGATGGAAAATGGAACTTTACGACTATATGAAAACCTACAACGTTTTCAACGACTTAAATAAAGTTAATATTACGGAGTTGCCACTAACCCAAAACGAACGCATACAACCATTAAAGAATATCCATTCTATGGGAAATGAAAGTGTTGGGGAAACCAAAGATGTTTCATTACCACATCTGGTTAGAGTAGATGGAGAAAATAAATGGACGATGGCGATTCAGCCTACCGAAAAGTATTACTGGCAAGGTATGCGTGATAATACAGAAGAGGTGTTTTCGGTATCTAGTACAACACCATTTCCACGTTTTTCTAACGAAAATAGAATTCCGGTAACATTTTCTATTGGAGAATCTTTAAAATTTAGCCGTAACACCTATAACGCAGTCGTACAACGTTTTAATCCTTGGATGCTAATAAATTATGAGCCAAGTGACACTTTTTATATGAAAAACGATACAGGGCAGTGGGTGGAAGTTGTGAGTTTAATTAAATGGAAGGGGTTCTTTTTTCCCTATCCATCATTTGGTGGAGTTATGGTTATAGACAATGGTGAGCATGATATCAATGATTATTTTGAGCGTATAACTATTGGAAAAGGACAATACATTGCACCAGATAAACTGAAAAATTATCCTTATCTAACAAAACAGAATACCTTAGCAGAAAAAGTATCAAGATTACAGGCCGAGTCCCTAAAGTTCTTAGGAGGATTTAGTGATCCATTACCTTGGAATATGGAAACAGCTGTAAAGATTCCGGACCTTGCAGACGACCAGAACCAACAACCCTTCGTAACAGATTTTAATTTTGAAGACACAAATATCGGCGCATATAGTGGTTTATACCATTGGTTTGGATTAGAGCCAGTAGGAGT
This sequence comes from Lacinutrix chionoecetis, assembly GCF_053604665.1. Taxonomy (NCBI): domain Bacteria; kingdom Pseudomonadati; phylum Bacteroidota; class Flavobacteriia; order Flavobacteriales; family Flavobacteriaceae; genus Lacinutrix; species Lacinutrix chionoecetis. The sequence continues at coordinate 15,358 of NZ_JBSHNQ010000085.1, read as the reverse complement.
GGAGCGTACCAGTTTAACGTATAGTGTCTTTGTGCCAGCCGATGGTACCGATAAACTTTATTATTACGACCACGCCGCAAAAAAGCAAGGCTATGCAGGCGTTTCTGCAATGCCATTAAAGGTTATAGAATCGCGCAAAGAGTTCGATTGGAGTGTTAATAAACCAGTAGAGTTTAGACCTTACATAAAAAACATAGCAGGAAGAAAACGATTGTTTTTCTTGGGTACAATTGCTGCCATTCGAGAGGGATCAGATAACTTTGACGGCTCAGCAACACCAGATTTGGCCTTAATAGACAGTGAATACAGAGATGTAGTATGGATAGATGTTAAGCATCCAAGTACGTGGGAAAAGGAGGTGTATAAGCAATTAAACGAAGCATGGAGATCAAGCGAAGGGATTGGATATTACTTTAACGGAGACGAAAAAATAATTGATGTTGTAGGAGATAGTATTAACCAAATAGATATTAATCCAATAGACAAAGAAGTTACTAAAGAATTATCTGTTGAAGAATTACAGCGCAAAGTAGACTCTTTAAAAAAACTTAAAGGTGAAGAAAAAATAAAACGTTTAAAACGTGAGTTAGACTCCTTAGAACGTTTAAAGTAAATATTCGTTTAAATCTGATTAATTTTTTTAAATCAAAAAAATTAACTAATCTTGTACTTTAATCAAAAACGCTAAAATAACCCAAACCTACATTTTATGAAACCTACCTATACCTTAACATCTTTAATGATGCTATTCGCTATGGCATTATTTGCTCAAACTACTGTTGTATCCTCAAACGTAGCAGACCCTTACAGATTAGCACTTTCCGGTAACGATTTATTTATTTCAGAGTTTAACAATGGTGTAATATCTAAGTTAGATATTAATGCAACGTTACCAACCACAAAGTCTAATATTATTACAGGATTAACTAACCCTATGGGATTGGTTATAAAGGATGATTTCTTATATATAGCTCAATCTGGAGCTAATAAAATTTCTAAAATAGATATCACGTCTCCATCACCAGTTATTATTGATGTTGTTACAGGATTAAATCAGCCATCTGGTTTAGCTATTAAAGGAGACGAACTTTATTTTGCAGAGTTATCTGGAAACAACATCTCTAAAATAGATTTAACTGCTGCAACACCAACCGTAATTTCAATTGCCACAGGAGTAATTTCGCCTTACGATATAGCGTTTAGCGGAAACGAATTATTTATAGCTGAAACTGGAGGTAATAAAATATCGAAAATAGATGTTTCTGCAGCTACGTTGTCGAAAACCAATGTAGTAACAGGACAAAGTCTACCAATAGCTTTATCTGTTGTTGGTAGTGATTTGTATATTGCACAATATAGTGGAAACAAAATTTCAAAAATAAATTTAAACAGTGGAAACCCAACAGCAACAGATGTTGTAAATTCAGTAGTGGCACCAATAGGTTTAGCAGGCAATACAAGCGATTTGTACATTGCAGAATTTGATGCCAATAGAATATCTAAATTTACCTTTTCCACTTTATCTACGGATGAATTTAGTTTAGAAACTAAATACAGTCTTTTCCCAAATCCTTCAAAAGACTTCGTTAGTATTTCAGGATTAAAAAATGCTTCAGCATATACTATATATAATAGTATTGGAACTGAGATTGCAAAAGGGAAAGTTTCTGAAAATGAAAAAATTATAACTGAAAATTTAAAAACAGGTCTTTATATATTAAATTTGGAAAACGGACAGACTTTTAAGTTTTTAAAAAATTAGATAATTACTTTATTTCAATACTTTTAATAAAGAACAAATAAAAAGCGAGTTTACATAGTGTAAGCTCGCTTTTCAAATAAAGAAATTCGCTATTAATCCCTACAAGTTCGGGATTATTAATTCTTGATCTGGGCGTATTACATCAGGGTTGTTTAAAATGTCTGTATTAGCTTTAAAAATAGTATTGTACTTACCTGCACTTCCATAATATTGTTTGGCAATTGCACCTAATGTTTCACCACTTTTAACTGTGTGTCGAGCATAAACGCTGGTATCTGCAACATTAATATCTGCCACAATATCGCTTGGATTTTCACCACCAGTGGCTTTTATTTTATCCCATAGCAGATTTTTTTCATATTGTGTTGCAGCAGTACCTTTTATATGTAGGACTCCATTTGACTCAGAAACATCTCCATTTTTAATGTTTAATTTCTCTCCTAAATCAAGTACCTCTTGATATTTTGCCTTTATAGCCATAGCATTTAAATTTTGATTACTAAAGATAGATAATTTAATTAGATTATATAGATACCTTAGAGCAATTATTTTACTGGTACTCAATGTTTTATTTTTTTTTAATAGTAATTAGGCAATATTATTAAAAAGTAGTATTTTTGCACTCCTTTTTAGCACTTACAGGAAAGATTAAAAGGAAATAAAACAAAACAATTTATAACACTTTTGTGTGTTAGTGCATTAAAATCTTCCAAAACACACAAAATACAAACCACATTGTTATTAGGTTTTCTTAAAGATGAGAATATTTTAAACAGTGTATTATTACTTAAATGGCTGAAAAAGCAAAACAAGCAGAAGTTGAAGCTCAAGAAGCAACAACAGCAACAAAAGAAGCTCCAGTAGTATCTGAAGCACAAGCAAACCCTGAAAAATTCTTAAAAGAATTTAACTGGCACAATTACCAAGAAGGTATTGACGAGGTTGAAGATTCGCAATTAAAAGAATTTGAAAAATTAGTATCAGAAAATTTCGTAGACACATTAGATGACGAGGTTGTAACTGGAGAAGTAGTACACATGACAGATCGTGATGCTATTATCGACATCAACGCAAAGTCTGAAGGTGTTATTTCTTTAAACGAATTTCGTTACAATCCAGACTTAAAAGTTGGTGACAAAGTAGAAGTATTAATCGATGTTCGTGAAGACGCAACAGGACAATTAGTATTATCTCACCGTAAAGCACGTGTTATCAAAGCTTGGGATCGTGTTAATAATGCACACGATACAGGTGAAATCGTTAATGGTTTCGTTAAATGTAGAACAAAAGGAGGAATGATTGTAGATGTTTTTGGCATCGAAGCATTCTTACCAGGTTCTCAAATTGATGTGAAGCCTATTAGAGATTACGATCAGTACGTAAATAAAACTATGGAATTTAAAGTGGTTAAAATCAATCACGAATTCAAAAACGTAGTAGTTTCTCATAAAGCTTTAATTGAAGCTGATATTGAAGAGCAGAAAAAAGAAATTATTGGTCAATTAGAAAAAGGTCAGGTATTAGAAGGTATCGTTAAGAACATTACTTCTTACGGTGTATTCATCGATCTTGGTGGAGTTGACGGATTAGTACATATTACAGATTTATCTTGGTCAAGAATTAACCATCCAAATGAGATTGTTGAGTTAGATCAGAAATTAAATGTTGTAATCCTTGATTTCGATGAAAATAAATCAAGAATCCAATTAGGTCTTAAGCAATTATCTAAACATCCTTGGGATGCGTTAGGTGAAAGCGTAGCTGTTGGAGATAAAGTTAAAGGTAAAGTAGTTGTGATTGCTGATTACGGTGCATTTATTGAAGTTGCAGAAGGTGTTGAAGGTTTAGTTCACGTTTCTGAAATGTCTTGGTCTACACACTTACGTTCGGCTAACGATTTTGTAAATGTTGGAGATGAGATTGAAGCTCAAATCTTAACTTTAGATAGAGAAGATAGAAAAATGTCTTTAGGTATTAAGCAATTATCGCAAGATCCATGGACAGATATTACAACTAAATACCCAGTAGGTTCTAAGCACACAGGTATTGTACGTAACTTTACAAACTTTGGAGTTTTTGTTGAATTAGAAGAAGGTATCGACGGATTAATTTACATCTCAGATTTATCTTGGACTAAGAAAATCAAGCATCCATCAGAGTTTTGTGCCGTTGGAGATACATTAGATGTGGTTGTATTAGAATTAGATGTTGAAGGACGTAAATTATCTTTAGGTCATAAACAAACAACTGAGAATCCTTGGGATAAATACGAAACTGAATTTGCTTTAGGTACAACACATACAGCAGAAATTGCTGAAGTTGTAGATAAAGGAGCAACAATTGATTTTAATGAAGATATTGTAGCATTCGTTCCTTCTCGTCACTTAGAAAAAGAAGACGGAAAGAAATTGAAGAAAGGCGATTCTGCAGAATTCAAAATCATAGAATTTAACAAAGAGTTTAAGAGAGTAGTAGCTTCGCATACTGCAATCTTTAGAGAAGAAGAAATGGCAAACGTAAAAGCTGCACAAGCTAAGCAAGCTTCTCAAGCTGCCGAAGCCAAACCAACTTTAGGTGATGCTAACGACGCTTTACAAGCTCTTAAAGATAAAATGGACGGGAAGAAATAATAACATTCTTGCGTAAGCAGGAATCTCATCCGCTATATTAATAAAAGCCTTTCGGAAACGAGAGGCTTTTTTTATGTTGTCGAGAGCATGTTTTGCTACCTACCAATTTTTATAAAATGGCATTAAGTTTTAAACTTATCTTTCAACTTCAAATAAATTAACCTAACTTTGCTTATCAAATACCGTAATCGAGTATATGAGTCAGAAAGTGCTACTTAATGCAACAGCCATAAACATCATTCTTCATAGATTGGCTTGTCAATTAATTGAAAACCATAAAGACTTTTCTAACACCGTTTTAATAGGCTTACAGCCAAGAGGCAAGTTTTTAGCTCACAGGTTAGCGGCTTTGCTTAGAACGGAATACAAGATAAAAGACTTACAATTAGGGCTCTTAGATATTACTTTTTATCGAGACGATTTTAGACGAGGCGATAAAATACATGAGGCAAATACAACTAAAATCGATTTTATAGTTGAAGATAAAAATGTTGTTTTTATAGACGATGTATTATATACAGGCCGTAGTATTAGAGCAGCACTAACTGCAATACAGTCCTTTGGGAGACCAAACGAAATAGAATTATTAACACTTATAGACAGACGTTTTAGCAGACATTTACCAATACAGCCAAATTACCGAGGCAGGCAAGTAGATGCTATAAACGAAGAAAAAGTTAAAGTAAGCTGGATAGAGAATGATGGAGAAGATGCGGTTTATTTAGTAAAAGGTTAAGTAAAGAAAAGATATAATAATTTGCCAATAGCTAATAGCTAAGAGCCAAAAGCAAAAAAACATGAGCGAATTAAGTGTTAATCACTTATTGGGAATTAAACATCTTCAAGAACAAGATATTCAACTTATTTTTGAAACAGCAGATCATTTTAAAGAAGTAATTAATCGCCCAATTAAAAAGGTACCTTCACTTCGAGACATAACAATTGCAAATTTATTTTTTGAAAACTCCACTAGAACTAAATTATCTTTCGAATTAGCAGAAAAACGTCTATCGGCAGATGTTATTAATTTTTCAGCAGGACAATCTTCTGTAAAAAAAGGAGAAACCTTAATAGATACCGTAAATAATATCCTATCTATGAAGGTAGATATGGTAGTTATGCGTCATCCAAATCCTGGAGCATGTGTTTTTTTATCAAAACACGTAAAAGCAAATATTATTAATGCTGGCGATGGTGCACACGAGCATCCAACTCAAGCCTTATTAGATTCTTATTCCATAAGAGAACGCTTAGGCGATGTTGCAGGAAAAAATGTAGTTATTGTAGGCGATATTTTACATAGTCGTGTTGCATTGTCTAATATTTATGCTTTAAAATTACAAGGTGCTAACGTTATGGTTTGTGGTCCAAAAACACTTCTGCCCAAATATATTGGAGACTTAGGAGTTAAAGTAGAAACTAATTTAAAAAAAGCATTAGAATGGTGTGATGTAGCAAATATGCTACGCGTTCAAAACGAACGTATGGATATTAGCTATTTCCCATCGACAAGAGAATATACACAACAATTTGGAGTTAATAAAGCGTTATTAGACTCTTTAGACAAAGAAATCACTATCATGCATCCAGGACCCATTAACAGAGGTGTTGAGATTACAAGTGATGTGGCAGATTCTAAACAAGCTATCATTTTAGATCAGGTGCAAAATGGTGTGGCTGTTAGAATGGCTGTAATATATTTATTAGCTTCAAAAATAAAACAGTAAATTATGATTATAGATCAAGAGGAAAATATTTCCATTATTACACAAGAAAAGGCAACCATAGTAGAATTGGTAAAAAAAATAGAAGCTTTATATCCAAAATTTGAAAAGCATAACATCATCGTAAAGTTATCTTCTTTAGGAAAAATAACATTACAGGATATTATCGAGTTTTTACGACTTTCTAATACGCATCGTGCATCAAAAAGATCGTTTGTAGTGGTTACAAATGCTATAAATATTAATGAAACTCCAGATGAGATAATTGTAGTGCCAACACTTAAAGAGGCATTCGATATTATTGAAATGGAAGATATGGAGCGCGATTTAGGTTTTTAACAGTTAAATTAAGTTTATAAAGTTGAGAATATAAAAGTTTTATAAACAGCTAAACGCAACATATTATTTTATGCTTTTACCATTTCAAACTAAATGAATGAAATTAAATATTTTAGGCTGTTATAGTGCCACACCACGGACATTTACTAATCCAACCGCTCAAGTTTTAGAAATAAATAATCATTTGTTTTTAATAGATTGTGGTGAAGGCACGCAAGTGCAGTTACGTAAGCATAAGATTAAGTTTAACAGAATTAAGCATATTTTTATATCGCATTTACATGGTGACCACTTTTTTGGGTTAGTAGGTTTAATTTCAACTTTTAGATTACTTACACGTGAAGCAGATTTACACATCTATGCTCCAAAAGGACTGAAGGAAGTTATTACACTACAAATGAAATTGGCCAATTCCTGGACAAATTATAATCTTATTTTTCATGAATTAACGAGTACTGCTTCCGAAATTATTTTTGAAGACAAGAAAGTAGAAGTACACACTATCCCATTAGATCACCGCGTTTACACCAATGGTTTTTTGTTTAAAGAAAAGAAAGGCGAGCGTAAGTTAGATATGAACGCAGTTTTAAACGCCAAAATTGATGTGGCTTATTACAGAAAGCTAAAACAAGGATTTAGTGTAGAAAATAACGAGGGACAATTAATAAGAAATGAAACCGTAACACATCCACCAGCAAAGGCTAAAAGCTATGCTTTTTGTAGTGATACGGCATATAACGAGACCATAATTCCTTTAATAAAAGATGTAGATGTTTTATATCATGAATCTACGTTTTTAGAGCAACACGCACATTTAGCGCCAAAAACTAAACATAGTACTGCAAAAGAAGCGGCTATTATTGCACAGCATGCCAATGTGGGGAAACTTATTTTGGGTCATTATTCTACACGGTACGACGATTTAAGTGCTTTTAAAACAGAAGCTAATGAGTATTTCGATAATGTAGAGCTGGCCGACGACGGTAAGATATTTGAAATTTAGTTTTTAAACTTATTATTTACATTAGCATAAATAAGTCCTAAAATAATACCAACTAATATAATTACTGTGTTTATCTTAATAGCATCAGTTTCATTTAAACTAAATAATTTAAATGCTATATAGACCAAAGCTGTAATTATACCTAAGCCAATTAGAAGTTGTTTTAAAAAAGAAGATAGCGCATTGATGTTAATCTTCTCCTTTTCCACTTGAGGCATTGTATTATATCCTGCTATTAAATTAGGATATTTTTTAACTAAGAATCCACAAGTAATAAGAATTATACTTATTAGTATTTGAGAATATATCATATTTTTTTAGATAGAATTATTAATAGATTTAAATGAAATAAGTTTAATGATAAAGTTAATGAAACTTTTTTAAGATAATTTTTAAATCTTGTAAATTGCAACTATGGAAAAAGATTTAGGAAATTACAGAAAATCGTACGAGAAAGGAGAACTGTTGGTAGAAAACACTCCAGAGAACCCTATAGAATTGTTTAAAGATTGGTTTATGGAGGTTGATAAAAACTTCCCGGAAGAAGAAACAAATGCTATGACGATTTCTACTATAGGATTAGATGGTTTCCCAAAGAGTAGAGTAGTCCTGCTTAAAAAATACAGTACCGATGGGTTTATATTTTATACAAATTATAGCAGTGAAAAGGGTAAAGCTATAGATGCAAATAAAAATGTTTGTATATCCTTTTTTTGGCCTGGAGCAGAAAGACAAGTTATTATTAAAGGTCAGGCTGAAAAAATTGCGGCGAATTTAAGTGATAACTATTTCGAGTCGCGTCCACGAGGAAGTCAATTAGGAGCTTTGGCATCTAACCAAAGTACAGAAATAGATAATAGAGAATACTTAGAAAATATATTAGCTAATCTTGAGAATGAACTTAAAGGTAAGCAAATACCGAGACCTGATTTCTGGGGAGGCTACATCGTTAAGCCTGTTGAAATGGAGTTTTGGCAGGGTAGAGCAAATAGATTACACGATAGGATAAGCTATCAATTAAATACTGAATGCGATTGGGTAAAAAGAAGATTAGCCCCATAAAAAGATTATCGATTAAAGTTATTATTATTCGATTAAAGGCATATTAACTAATATTTAAAATGTATTTCATCGATTAAAAACATAAGTTTTCGATGAAATACATGTTTTTAATCGATTTTAACATTTCTTTAACATTTCATAAGAAATAGGTTGGGTATATTTAAGTCCCCAAACTAATTTACCCCTTATGAAAAATGTACTTAACCTATTAATGTTAGCCTTATTTTTAACTTTTGCCACCTCTTGTTCTAAGGATAGTGCAGAAGATTTACAAGATCCTCAAAACATTGTAGTTCCAGCAGCTAAGACTATAGAGCTTGAGATAATGGAATTAATAAATGAATATCGCATAGAGCAAGGTTTAAATGCCTTAGTTAATCATGATTTGGTTAAATCTCAGGCTTACACACATTCAGATTATATGGTAGAAACTGGTAATGTTTCTCATGTTAACTTTTATTCAAGGAAATCATTTTTAGTCAATAACGCTGGTGCCAATGTTGTAACTGAAAATGTTGCTTATGGCTTTACCTCGGCAGAATCTGTTGTTAATGCTTGGATTAATAGCGATGGACATCGTGCTAATATGGAAGGCGACTATACCAATTTTGATGTTTCTGCAGAGCAGAACGAAGAAGGTAAATATTATTTTACGAACATTTTTATGAAAAGATAACCATTACATTTATACACACACACACATATTTTAAAGCGTTTCGATAGAAACGCTTTTTTTATTTATTATATACTATTAGAATTAATAACGAATTTGAGCTTGAATTTTTGCGATAAAACTAAGTCAGGCTATAAATAGTAGAGTAGCCATAATGACAACGAAGTTACTTAGATAAGTACGATATCTATCATGTAAGACTATTCACAAAAGATATTTAGAATGCTATTTACAGCTACCAGAATTAGCTCTTCTTAAACTCAATAAGCTAGCGTTTTTATGCGCTAATTATCCGAGCGAAAAGGCTAACTTTTGAAAGATAAAATTAATCAGAAGCACTAAATTTTAAGTCTATAATTACTTATTGTAGCCACTGGTAATAATAAACTTAGAACGTCTGTTTTGTTGATGCTCAGCTTCGCTACACTGTACTCCATTACCACAATGGTTTATAAGTTGTGATTCTCCATAACCAATGGCACTCTCTATACGATCTATAGCAATACCTCTTGAGAACAAATAATCTCTAGTGGATTTTGCTCGCCTATCGGATAACTTTTCATTGTACGCATCGCGACCGCGACTATCGGTATGTGCTTCAATTTTAATAACCATTGTTGGATGCTCACGCATAACTGCAACAATATTTTCTAACTCGTATGCTGCGTCTGGTCTAATATCAGATTTATTGTAATCGAAAAAGATAGGATTTATAACAATTTCACTATCAATAATTAGAGGTGTTAAAAACAATTCTACAAACGTTTCTTCACCACTTCTTTGAGAGGTTTTAAGTTCTCGCTGGTCTGGTCTATATAATACTTTTTCACCCAAAACAACATATATTTTATCGCAACCTACATCTTTAAATTGGTAAGCTCCGTTTTCATCAGATGTTACTGTTTCAATTACTTTGCCAGCTTCGTCCAATAGCTTTACAACTGCTTTTGCTAAAGGCTCATTAGATATTTTATCTCTGGTAATGCCTTTAATAATTTGTTTACACTCAAAACGACCAAAACTGTAAATATCGTCACCACCTTTGCCACCCTCTCTATTTGAAGAAAAGTAGCCAGTGTTAGAATCTGTATCTATAAAAAAGGCAAAATCATCAAAGCCGCTGTTAAATGGTGCACCAAGATTTTTAATATGTATTGCAGATGTATCTCTTTTTAAAATGTTAGATTCAAATATATCTAACAGTCCTAAATTTAAATGTGCATCCGAGGAGAAATAAAGTGTAGAGTCTTTGGCAATAAAAGGGAAATTTTCACGGCCTTCGGTGTTAATTTTTGCGCCTAAGTTTTTAGGATCACCAAAAGTACCATCTTTATTAATAGCTACACTATATAAATCTGTCTGTCCATAGCCTCCTTCGCGATCTGATGCAAAATAGAGTCTTTTACCGTCTGGACTTAAGGCAGGAGATCCATTTGAGAATTTGTCATCATTAAAAGGAAGATCTTTAGGTTCAGACCATTTATTGTTTTTTAATTTTGCTCTATATATTCTTAAATTAGAAGTACCGTCTTTATCGTAATTTACTTTCTCTTTTTTGTTTAAATTATCTCTTGTAAAATACATGGTCGTACCATCATTGCTAATAGCTACCGATGCTTCGTGAAATTCTGAATTTATACCACTTCCATTAATTATTTCTGGGTCACTAACTATTTTTATAGTGTCGTTAATTGTTACCTTAGATTGATATATATTAAGAAAGGGTTCTTTATTCCATTGATATAATTTCTTTTCATCAATTATAGAATCTTTTACTCTTGAAGAAGCAAAGTATAAAATATCATCCTTTTCAAAACTCCCAAAATCTGAATATTCTGTATTAATTTCAAGATTTTCAAAATCAACATACACTTGTTCTGTAGACTCTAAAGCTTCAAATTTTTCAATATCGAAAACTTCATCTTCTTTAACACGTTTGTCGTTTCTTTTACGTTCCTTAAATATAGCCGTCCACTTTTTGGCTTCTTCATATTGATTTAAACTACGTAGTGTTTGAATGTATTTATATATATATTCTGGATTAACATCATTATATTTAGTAACGGCTTTTTTATACCAGTAGCTCGCAAGCTGTACATTAGAGTTATTGTAGTAACAATCTCCAAGTCGTGTTAAAACGTGCTCTGAAGTGTCTCGTTTTTTTAAAACCTCCAAATAGAGTTCTGTTGCCTGATAGTAGGCATAGTCTTTAAAAAAATTATCAGCAACTTTTACTTGCGCAGAAGCAAAAGAGAATGAGACTAAAACTAATATGTATAGAAATGTATGTTTCATTTATATTAAAAGTATCTAGGCGATTTAATACGTTTTCTTGGTTTGTAAACTTCAAACATGAGTAATATCTCATGAGTTCCGCTGGTATAAGGTCTCAAATCTGAAAGAAAATATTCGTAAGTATAACCAATTCTTAATTGTTGAGAAACTTGAAAATCTGCCAGGACTCCAAGAGTCGTGGTGTCTTGATTATATCGGTAACCACCACCAATCCAAAATTTTTCGTAGAATAAAAAATTGGCATTAACATCAAATGAAATAGGTGCACCATTAGTAGCCTTGATTACAGTTGACGGTTTTAGCTTCGTGTTTTCACTAAGGTTAAACACATAGCCTCCAGTTAGGTAATACCCAATACGTTCTAAGGCTAAATACTCAGGTCCAGCCTCTTGGTTACCTCTTAAATTATAATCGGTATTCAATATTCTTGGAGCAGATAACCCAACGTACCATTTGTTACTATGTAAAAATAAGCCAACACCGATATTAGGATTCCAACGGCTGGAAATATCACTAAAAAACGGATCGGAATAGACTTGCTCTTCCTCAAGGAATCCAATGTTATCTAAACTATAATGCGTAAAACCACCTTTTAATCCAAAAGCAAGCTTTGTTGTTTCGCTTGTATTAATAGTGTAAGAAAAGTCACCATATATAAAAACAAAATTTTCATAGCCTAACTGATCATTTATTACAGAAAGTCCTAATCCAACCTTCTCGTTTTTCATAGGAGAATGTATAGATAAAGTTTGGGTGCTTGGCCCACCTTCTAATCCAACCCATTGACTTCTATGCAATCCGACAATACTTAGCGTTTCTCGGCTTCCTGCATACGCAGGATTGACAGAAATGGTGTTAAACATATATTGCGAAAATTGAGGTAATTGTTGCGCAAAGGAAAACACACAGCTCAATAATACAATCGTTAATATGTAAATTCTATTTTTATTCATTAATTTTTTTTATTTAGTACCTAAATACAATGGACCAGTAATAGGATCCAAGCCACTATTTCTAAGAACAACTACATAATAATATGTACCATTTGGTAATTTATTTGCACTACCAATAGATTGTTTTATAGCTTGACCGCTCCAGTCATTCTTATAATTTTGAGCTTCATACACAATCGCACCATATCTGTTAAATATTTGTAAATCGATTATAAAACCACATTTCTGGTCTCCCTGTACAAAGAAGAAATCGTTATGTCCATCTCCATTAGGAGTTACTGCTTTAGAAATTCTGAAGCCCTCTACGCCACATGGCAGAACAATACATTCTTCGTTTATCTCAATCGTTACACGTGTTGTTGTTCTACATGCATCGGTTGCAATAGAGTAACTAAAGATATAATCACCAAGTTCTAATCCTAACGGATCAAAAGTACCATCACTATCAACAATAACATCACCTTGTTCAATAGTCCAAGTTCCTGATGTATCTGTTCCTACTGGTAAATACTCGAATAAATCAATTATACCATCCTCAGTACAACGCTCATCATCTAAATCATTTACAAAATCTTCACTAATTACATTTAGTGTATGTGTATAAACATTTGCATTATCACAGCTATCGGTTACAGTCCATTCCCAAATAATTTCATAGTCATCACCATTTCCTGGATTAGTATTGGTTTCAGTAAAATCAATATTTACTTCAATGTTTGAACATGAATCTGAAAATTCTAATGTTGGAGGCTCAGGAATTTCTGAACATATAACATAAGACTCAGGCTCAAGGTCTGTTAATAAAACAGGAGCAACGGTGTCTTCAATAGTTAATGTTGCCACTAAAATTGATTCGTTTCCACAATCATCAGCTACAGTATAATTAACAACAATTGTTCCACCAAGTCCACACGTGGTAGATAGGTTTGTATAACTGTAATCTGAGGTTACCGTGAATATTGCATCTGCATCACAATCATCTACACCACAATTAGCAAGTGTTGCAAGGTTTGTTGCATTCCAGTTATTAGCAACTGTTTCGTTATCCTCACCATTACATTCTATGGTTTCATCCGTTACTGCACAATTTGTTAAATCCGGACCAGAAGAATCTGCTAATGTCAATGTAGCTGTTATTGTTGATGTGTTTCCACAGTCATCGGCCACTGTATAATTAACTACAATAGTTCCTCCAAGTCCACAAGTAGAAGACAGATTTGTATAGTCATAGTCAGAAGTAACTGTATATGTAGCATCTGCATCACATGCATCGACACCACACGTAGCAAGTGTAGCAAGATTGGCTGCATTCCAATTATTGGCAGTTGTTTCGTTATCTGTACCAGTACATTCTATAGTTTCATCAGTCACTGTACAGTTCGTTAAATCAGGACCTGATGTATCTTCTAATGTCAACGTAGCTGTAAATGTGCTAAAGTTTCCAGTCGCATCAGTTAAAGTGTACGTTACAGTAATTGTACCACCCAAGCCACAAGTAGAAACAAGGTTTCCAAAGTCGTAGTCCGATGTTACCGTGAAGTTATCATCACATGCATCTGTTGCACAGTTCTCTAATGCTAAAATATTAGCAGCATTCCATGCATCGGCAAGCATTTGATTATCTGTACCGCTACATTCTATAGTTTCATCCAGCACCGCACAATTAGACGTATCTGGTGGTGTGGTGTCTTCTATTAAATCGGTTGTTGTTTGAGAAGTAGCACTTACAGTTGTTCCGTCTACAACTTCTTCAGCAGTTACAGTTGCGGTATTAATTACTTCTGTAGCATCGATATCTATTTGAGTAACTAAATATGTAGCATTATACAGCCATGTTTCAGTTGGATCTAATTCATTATCACCATCTGTATCACCAGAGACAAAATTAATTGTTACTGGAGGTGTTGCATTATCTAATAATGGATCAGTAATTATTAGATTTTCTAATGATATATCTCCAGTATTAGTTACTGTGAATGTATAGGTTATAGTTTCATCAATCTCTGTACAGCCATTTCCATTTTCATTATTAAAAACACCCGCTTTCACAAGATCAATACCTGAATCATTACAAAGTGTCACATCTGGATTATTAGCATCAATAATGTAAGTATCTGTTGCTTGTACAGGCGTTGTTCCATCTGGAGCAAATCCATCAACCGTTGCTATGTTAGTAATGTTACCAGCGTCAACATCTGCTTGCGTAATAGTATAATCAGGAGCTATAAATATCCATGTTTCAGAAACATCTAAAAGATTATCATTATCAAGATCTCCAGAAGATAGAGTATTTGTGATGTCACCACCTAATAGTGTATCCGTTAATACTATTGAATTTATAGTTGTATTTCCAGTATTAGTTACAGTAAACGTATAAGTCACTGTATTTCCAACACCAGCACAACCATCACCATTATCATTTAAAGTTGCTTCTTTTAATAACACCATCGTGGTATCACCTTGACATAAAGTAATTACTGTCGCATCATCCGTCGTTGCTGTTGTACCAGAGACATCTGTTACCGTAGCATCAGTCAATACATTTTGACCGTTTACGGTTGCTTGGTTTGTTACTTGTCCAGCATCGATATCGTCTTGTGTTACAGCATAGTTGGCTGTGTAAGTCCATATTTCAGTAGGATCAAGCTCGTTATCACCATCGGTATCACCAGAAGCAAATACGATTGCAACCACTGGGTTAGGTGCTTCTAATAAAGGATCGGTTACAACCACATTATCAATAGACACATTACCAGTATTCGTTACAGTGAAGGTGTAAGTAATCGTTTCATCAACATTAGTACAGTTGTCTTGATCTTCGTCGTTAAAGATTCCAGACTTGACAAGTGCAATAGTTGTATCACCTTGACATAAGGTAATCACTGTTGCATCGTCTGTTGTAGCAGTAGTACCAGAC